>JAFKLU010000113.1 GCA_017304105.1 Sphingomonadales bacterium | reverse complement strand
GACCCGCAGGCGCTGGTCCAGTGCCTTGCGGCCAAGGACGCCTATGAATTTCTGGGCTCCCCGGAAGGCGAACTCGCGATCGTGCAGGCCTGCCTCTATCTCGCCACCGCCCCCAAATCGAACGCCGCCTACAAGGCAATGGGCGCCGCGTGGCGCTCGGCCAAGGAAACCGGCTCGCTGATGCCGCCCTCAAACATCCTGAATGCGCCCACCAAGCTGATGAAGGAGATCGGCTACGGCAAGGGCTATACCTACGATCACGATACGGACGAAGGCTTTTCCGGTGACAATTACTGGCCCGAGGAAATGGCTCCGCAAAGCTTCTACAAGCCTGTCGAGCGCGGATTCGAGCGCAAGATCAGGGAGCGCATCGCTTATTGGGACGACCTTCGCGCCCAGATCCAGCATCCGTCGTAGAAGTCGAATAACGCCCATTCCCCAGTTGAGAGGGGGGAATGATCACGCGGCATCGGCGTCCTCGCTCGCAGGTGCTGCTGCGGCCATCGCGGCCCTGCGGCGGCGCCTCGTCATGCTGGCGATGATCTAGGCCAGACATATCGCGGACACGAGCGACCAGAACCACCAGCCTCCGAGCGCCGCGTGAACCGCGCCGAACCCCTTCGCAATGTCTTCAACCACCCGATGCTGACTGAGGATGATCGCCAGCACTTCGATGACGATGAAGACCCAGGCGAACTTCCTTAGTCTGGCCACGCCAATCTCCTGTCAGATCCGATTTCAGGCGGAAACGGCCATGTCGTACACCGCCGGCAACGATGGGGGCGACGCGGCCTGCTTCTGCATCAGCGCCAGATTGTCTTGCAGCCGGCGGTCATCCGGCGCGAAATCAAGGGCCCTGCGCGCATGTTCGATGGCTTCGGTATGGAGCCCGATATACCAGGCGCCCAGAGCCGCGAGATCGTGCGGCGCGGCCCCGTAGGCATGGGGGTCCTTCGTGTAGCCGTCATGCGAGCGGCCGATCGAAAGACTTTTCATCGCGGCGGAATAGCAATTGGGCCAGTCCTGCAGCCGATAATAGGTTTCGGCCAGCGCCACCCAGCCCTCCCGGCTGTCCGGCATTTCGGCGACGGCCCGCAAATACCAGGGCATCGGGTCGCGCCCGAGAGCCGTCAGGCATTTGCCGATGAAGATCATGCTACCCACACGTTCCCCGGTGAAGTGGCCGTTCATGTCGAGATAGCGGCGAAACTCGGCGATCGCCTCCTCGTACCGGGCGTTGTAGTAATATTCGCGAGCCAGATAATGGGCCATGCGGGGCTCGTGCGGCTCGGCTTTCACCGCTCGTTCCAGCATCGGCAGATAGAAACCGCGGCTCCGGCTGCGGTCAGGATAATGATCCACCCGCAGGTCGGGGATCAGCACGAAACTTTCCTCGATCCCGTCCGGATAGATCGCCTCGTGGCAGATATGACGCCAGCTATAGCCGTGGCGCAGGTGAATGCGGGCGTTGTGGAACTGGACGCCGGGGGAACCATCCGGGAGGTGGCTATACACAAGAAGATACTGGCCGCGCGTTGCCCCCTGCCGCCAGCCCTTTTCCAGTTTCGTCCGCCAGTCGTGGCAGAGCACTTCGTCGATATCCAATGCGAAACAGATATCGGCATCGCCGGGCACGAGCGCGAGCGCCGCATTGCGGGCAGCATCAAAACGCCAGGGATTGATCCTGATGTCATGGACCAGCGCGCCCCGTTGCCGGAACGCCTCCGCCGTCCCGTCCGTCGATCCCGTGTCAGCGATCACCACATAGTCCGCACCGGCGCAGGCATCCATGAACCGGTCGACGAACTTCGCCTCGTTCAGGCAGATCGCATAGACAGCTATCTTCATGCGGGCGCCTCGCAAGCCTCCACATAGAAGGAGAGGTTTTGCGCGAGGCGTTCGTCGGAGGGCTCGAGCTCACAGGCCTTTTTCCCCATCTCGACCGCCACGTCATGCAGCCCGAGCCGATGCGCGGCTATGGCGCACAGATCGTATAATTGAGGGCCCCATGCCTGAGGTCGATCAAGATAAGTCCCGGTCCGGTTTTGTATCCGCAGGCCATTGCTCGCAGCGAAATGGCAGGTTTCCCAATCCTGCTTCTCGTAAGCGAAGGAGGCGAGATCGAGCCAGGGCTCACGCGTCCAGCCCGCCTCGGCGATGGCGCGCCAATACCATTGACGTGCCTCATCGGGACGGCCTGTCCTGTGATGGATGTCTCCAAGGATACGCATGGCATAGCAGCGCTCGGGCTGCCAGGTCGCCTGAGGCATCGCAAGATAAGCGACCAGCGCATCAACGGACTCATCCCACTTCTGATAATAGCTCAGCTCCCGGGCGTGGTAGAAGGCGTTGCGCGGACAGGTCGGGTCTTCCTTTACCGCCAGTGCAAGAAGATCGAGATACTGGGAACGGCTCTTGTTCGGGTCAGGAAAATGCTTGATGAGCAGCGCATCAGACCAGACGGACTTTTCCGTTATGCGGTCCACTTCCAGAACTTCATGGACGGGATGGCGCCAATAATAGCCGTGGCGCGAATGGATCTTGTTTCCGTGATAGACGACACCATGCCCCCAATCGAAACGATAGTGCATCCGCGTCGTGTCATCCTGCCAGAGACGTTCGACTTCCGTGCGCCAGCCAGGCACCATCACTTCATCGAGATCGAGCGCGATGCAGATGTCCACGTCCGCCGGCATCAACGCGAGCGCGGCATTGCGCGCTCTGTCGAACCGCCAGGGCGAGATGCCGATATTGTAAACGACAGCGCCGCAACGTGATCCAATCGCGACAGTGTCGTCCGTGCTTCCGGTGTCGGCAATCACGATATGGTCCGCATCGGCAGCGGAACGACAAAATCGCTCGACGAAATGGGCTTCGTTCTTGGAGATGGCGTACACGCCGATGGTCAGACGGCTCTCCGGAAGCGGCTTGTCGCCATAGACGTAAACACCGATTTCCTTGTCGACATTGCCATAGAGGGGCTCGCCGAAGACTGCCCGCACCTCTGCGTCGGACCAGTCGTCCTTGACGTGCACTTCATAAGGATTCCCCTCATATTCGTCTTGCGGATAGTAGCCGATGGGGATGCTGATGATTACATAGTCCGCCAGGCGCCTTAGCGTCGCCATAAGAGCCCTGGCCTCGTCTACTGTCATGTGCTCCAGTACGTCGCCGGCCACGGCGACGTCCCAGCGCCCGCTAATCTCTTCCCTGCCCAGGTCCCGTGCATCAGCGAGCCGGATGCCGCCCGAATAGAGGGCGGCCAGATTATATTGGTGGAGATAAGGCTCCCATATCTCGATGCCGGACCAGACCACGTCCGGAAACATCCTTGCATAAGTCCCGGAGCCTGCACCGATGTCGAGGGCAGTCTCCGGGTTGATGCGCTTCATGATCCAACGGATGGCGGACTTTCCGCTTTGTGAGCTAAATGGCACGGCAATGACCCTGTGGGTGTGTAAGAGCCTGCGCTCTCATTTCTTCTGAAAAGGCTGCTCGCGGCCAACCCATAGAGTTGGCCGCGAGCGGTGTTGTCGCTGTTATGGACCCGCCGGACCAGTCGGACCCGTTGGACCTGTCGCACCGGTGTCGCCGGTCGGACCCGTCGGGCCAGTGACCCCGGTGTCGCCGGTCGGACCCGTCGGGCCAGTGGCGCCGGTATCGCCGGTCGCACCCGTCGGACCAGTGGCCCCGGCACCCCCGGTCGCACCCGTCGGACCAGTAGCGCCGGTATCGCCGGTCGCACCCGTGTCGCCAGTCGCGCCGGTGTCACCCGTCGCACCCGTCGCGCCGGTATCGCCGGTCGCGCCCGTTGGACCAGTGGCCCCGGTCGCACCGGTGTCGCCAGTCGCACCGGTGGCTCCCGTGTCGCCCGTCTGCCCAGTAGCGCCGGTTGGTCCGGTGGCTCCCGTCGCGCCAGTTTCTCCGGTGGCGCCAGTTTCTCCGGTGGCGCCAGTTGCGCCGGTCGGGCCTGTCGCTCCCGTGGCGCCGGTCGGCCCCGTCGGACCCACCTGCCCAACGATATCGTGCTTCGCACGTTCGGCGGCGAGGACCGTCTGGTCAAACGCCAGATAGGACGGACGCCCACCTTCCCGATGCTGGGCGATCAGTGCCTTGCGGCCGCCGCCGAAGTAAACGCGAATACCCGCCATGGCGGATTTCGCAGTGCTGCTGCTGTAAAGCCCTTCCGCGAAGAAGGACACGCCTGCGCTGTCCGTCCTGCTGAACTGATACTCAAGCCCAGCGGCACGATAATTATCGCCGCCGCTATATCGGTGACCTACGGAAAGCCGCCAGTTGTCCGCCGGATAATAAGCGATGTCGACGATATCGAAGAGGCGAGTCTGGAGACTGCCGCCCTCGACACCGGCCAGAGCCTCGATGCTGAAGCGGTTCAGATAGGCCTCGCCTCCCAATCCCAGGCGCGCGACCGAGTAAGAGGCCGCCGCCCCTCCTTCGACGCGGCCGCTGAAGGCGTTGACGGCCGAATAGCTTCCATACAGGCCGACAGCGCCCTTCTTGGGATCGCGGACATAGAACTGCCCCGCAAACCCACTGTAGAGGGCATCGGAGGAAAGAGCCGTGCCGGCATCGATCTGGAACTTCGCGGCGTTACTGAGGGGAATCGCAATAGAACCCTGGAGAGCGCCGGCCGCTTCGCTCTTGCCCAAAGCGCCGCCGCCCAGGGCGAGACGGCCCACAACACCGGGGGCCTGCGTTGCAGACTTAGCCGGCGTCGCGACTGGTCCGGCTGGTCCCGTCGCGGCCGGCGCAGCCGCGAGAACCCCTGCGGAGCGTGCAGTTGAATCCCCGCCCTCGGCGCTTGCCGCCTGGCCTCCCGAACTGGGAACCGCACCTGCGGGAGCGCCCTTCATCGCGTCAATCTCGCCGCGCATGCGCTTGTTGTCGCCTTCGAGTTCTTCAACCCTGGCCTGAAGCTGGCGAACGATTGCCGCAATATCAGCCGCCGGCTCGCCCTGCTGCGCCAAAAGCGATGGCGAATAGGCTGCGAGCGAGCCGCCGCAAAGCAGCGCCGCGACCATTTTCAATTTAGTCGGACTGCCGCGCAATGCGGACGGCTGTCCAACAGCTTCTCCCTTTTTTCCAGAAGACAACAGAACCCCCTTTTTTGGAAAAATCCGTCGTCGTGATTACATCGAGCCTAAACGCAAACAAGCAGCTTTTATTGTCAAAATGACAGTAAAATAATGTCAAATCGGAATATTTCTGGTCGATATAAACCGAATATTACAACGATAAATCCATTATGGTGATTTTATCGTCCAAACAAGACAGCCTGCTCAAATGAGTTATTTGTCTCACAAGATCGATATTTCGGTTGCGCTCGCAGCGATTGTCGACGGACGCGAACAATTCCGTACGGCGCCTTGCGACGTAGCGATGACCTTGCACGGTGCTTGTCCACCATTCGGGGGTGATATGAGCTGTGTGTGCGCCGGTTTTCCCTGATCGGGCGACCGCGCCTCATCAGGTTCCGTCAGGACGCCAGCTTGTCGCCTTGGCTGGTCCTGGCACCGCTTCAAAAATCTGGCGCGGCAGGGACCGGCTCGGTAGGATGACCAGAATGGGCGACAAACATCTGCGCATGTTGCTCGTGTTGGGCGCGGCCGCATTGGCCCTGCATACCGGGCATAAGCTGGCCCCGCAGACCCAGGCTCCCTCGCGCAGCCCGCAAATGTCGCCGGTTCATCCGCCCGATCTTGCCGGTGGTCATGTTACCGTTCAGAGAGCAGGCGATGCCGGTCCGACTGTTCAACTCGCAAGGCGGCTTTGCTATTGGCGCATGGATGAACAGGCATCTGAACCGTTCCGGTGTAAACGGCGGGAATAGCCGGCGGTGAGCCGCTTCTCCCATTTCGCCGCGATTGATTGGTCCGGCGCTATCGGCCCGCGCCAGCCGGGCATCGCGGTGGCGATCTGTGCGCTCGGCGAGGCGGCGCCGGTGCTCGTGCGGCCGGGCCATGTCTGGTCGCGGCAGGAGGTGTTGGACTGGATGCTCGGCGAGATGCCGGAGGGCACGCTTGTCGGCCTCGATCTCGGCCCATCCCTGCCCTTCATGGATCAGGGCGGCTTCTTCCCGCAATGGGACGACAGCCCGCAGGATGCGCGCGGCCTGTGGGATCTGATCGAGCGGATTTGCGCCGCCGACCCGCACCTCTCCGCCGCCAGCTTCGTCGATCATCCCGAGGCGTCCCGCCATTTCAGGCGGCATGGCGGGCGCGAGGGCGACCTGTTCGGCGGCGGGCGCGGGCGGCTGCGCGTGACGGAGCTGGCGCAAATGGCGCAGGGACTCAATCCCTACAGCAATCTCAATCTGGTCGGCGCGGCGCAGGTCGGCAAATCGAGCCTCACTGGCATGCGGCTGCTCCACCGTGCACAGCATCGCCTGCCGATCTGGCCGTTCGATCCCGATCCGGGCGCCGGCAGCCTGATCGTGGAGATCTATACCAGCCTTGCCGCTCTCGCCGCCGGCAAGCGCAAGGGGCAGAGCAAGATCGGCGCGGAGGAACTGGACATGCGCCTCGCCGCCTTTTCCTGCGATCCGCATGTGCCGCTCGCCGCGCGCTATAGCGATCATGCAACCGATGCGCTGCTCACTGCAGCCTGGCTGCGCCACGCCCATGCCGATCCGGCTCTCTGGGCGCCGCGCGGTCTGAATACGCAGATCGCGCGGACGGAAGGCTGGACCTTCGGCGTGGTTTGAGCGCGCCGTGGAACCACCCAACAAAAATTTTGCGCACCACAAACATCGCTTGATTGCACATTCTCAATCGATTTGGCAGAGTTATCTCGTTCAGTCGGCTCCGGCCTTCTGAAACGCGGCTTTTGATGAATGTCAGCTTGCTCCGCGTCACCAACCGCTAAAGCGCACGGACCCTAAGCGACAACGCCGGTTTCGTGCTCCTTGAAGGGAGAAACGAGATGGCTCTCAAGAAGAGTTCGACCTACCGCCACGCCCCGCACCTGCCGCGAGGACATGTCCCACCCCTGCCGCACCCGTCCTGGCGCCTATATGCCGCCGGGCCGGAGCTGAGCGGCGCCGCCCGGATCGTGCAGGCGCACGATTTCTGGGACCGGCTGGGCATCTGAGGCAGTCGGCAGAAAATGAAGCGCGCGCTCATCATTCGCCACGTGCCGCACGAAGGCGTCGCGGGCTATCGCCAGCCGATCGAAGCGGCGGGATATGAGATCGACCGTGTCGATGTCACCGATCCCGCCTTCGCGACGCTCGACCTGCGCTCACCCGATCTGCTCATCATGATGGGCGGACCGATGGGCGTCTATGAGCAGGCGCAATATCCGTGGATCGCCTGCCAGCTCCGCCGCCTTGCGCGGCGGCTGGAGGCGGACCGGCCGACGCTCGGCGTCTGCTTCGGCGCTCAGATGATCGCGGCAGCACTGGGCGCGGAGGTCTTTCCGGGCCCGCACAAGGAGGTGGGCTTCCATCCGGTGAAGGTTCACTCAACCGGGCGCGAAGGACCGCTCAAGCATCTTGTCGACGTACCGATCCTGCATTGGCACGGCGACACTTTCACCCTGCCGGAAGGCGTAGAGCTGCTCGCATCGAGCCATCTTTACGAGCACCAGGCCTTCCGGCGGGGACAAAATCTGCTCGCGCTCCAGTTCCATGCCGAGATGGGCGAGGACGAACGCTTCCACCAGTGGGTCGAGGCCTGGCCGGACGCGGTGTGCGAAACCTGCGGGGATACGGCGCGGCTCAAGGCGGCGCATGAGGCGCATGGTCCCGGCGCGGTAGCGGCGGGGCGCGCGATGATCGGAGAGTGGCTGGCGGGGCTGCATTGATCTCCGCCCCATCCAGCCCTCTCATCAGATCAGGGACGTCCTGAACCGCCCCAGCCGCTCCAGCGCCTCATCCAGCACCGCCTCCGGCTTGGTGAAGCAGAAGCGGACGAAGCGCGTCTCCGGCTCCACCGCATAGAAGGCCGAGAAGGGGATGGTCACGACCCCCGCCTCCCGCACGGAGCGGTCGCAAAACTCGGCGTCGGGGATGGAAATGCCGGACGCGGGCAGGTCGACATGCAGGAACCAGGTGGCCGAGCTCGGCAGCACCGCATAACCGGCGTCCCTGAGACAGCGCTCCAGCCGCGCGCGGCCATCGGCATGGCTCTGCACATGCGCCTTGTGCCAATCGACCGGCAGGTTCAGCCCATCCGCCACGGCCCATTGCAGCGCGGGCGGGGTGGTGAAGGTGAGGAACTGGTGCGCCTTGCCGATCACGGCGGCGAGCGGCGCGGCAGCGCAGACCCAGCCGACCTTCCAGCCAGTCAGCGAAAAGATCTTGCCCGCCGAGCCGATCTTGACGCTGCGCTCGCGCAGGGCCGGAATGGCGAGCGGCGAGACGTGGCGAGTGCCGTCGAACACCATCGCTTCCCATACTTCGTCGCACACCAGCACGATGTCGTGGGCGACGCAGATGGCCGCCAACGTCTCGAATTCCTCGGCGGAGATCATGCTGCCGGTCGGATTGTGCGGCGTGTTAAGCAGGATCATGCGCGTCCTTGGCGTCACGGCCGCTCTCAGCGCCTCCATCGGCAGCCTCCAGTCCGGCGGCGCCAGGCTGACGAAACGCGGCACTGCGCCGACCAGCTCGGCGAGCGGCGCATAGGCATCATAGAGCGGCTGGACGAGGATCACCTCATCGCCCGGATTGAGCAGGCCGGTGATGCAGGCGGCCAGCGCCTCGGTCGCGCCGGAAGTGACGACGATTTCCTCGTCCGCAAGGTCCAGCCCCTGATGGCGGGCATAATAGCTGGCGATCGCGGCCCGCAACTCGGGCAGGCCGCGCATGGGCGGATACTGGTTGGAACGCTCCCTGAGCGCACGCGCCGCAGCCTCGATCAGCTCCGAGGGGCCGTGCGCATCGGGAAATCCCTGGCCAAGATTGATTGCGCCGGTCTCCCGGGCAAGGCCGGACATCACCTCGAAAATGGTCGTCCCCAGCTTGGCGATCGATCTGTTCATCCGCTCCCCTTTTTCTTCACCGCGCCATCCAGATGCCCGAAAGTTCGGAAACTTCTGTCCTCGGCCGGAAAATAAACGGCATCGCCGCCTGCCTCACTCGCCATGCACGCCATCCCCCGGCGGAGCATGGCACAGTCCGGGATCAACAGGACAGCCTCTTTCGGTTGACCCCGCAAGACGCCATCCGTAGGGACTTGCCCGATAGCCGGATTAGCACAGTGGTAGTGCAGCGGTTTTGTAAACCGAAGGTCGCGGGTTCGAATCCTGCATCCGGCACCAGATTTGCGTCCCCATCTGAGGGGGTAGACGCTGCCACCTCATGTTGCAGTACCGGCATCCCGCCTCCCTGACTTCGCCGGGCATTCAAGAGCCTCGTCGCATGTGCAGCGTGACGCGCAGTCCCGGCGCATTGTCGTGCAGCGCGACATCCCCGTGGTGGAGCCGTGCCACCGCCTCCACCAGCGACAGACCCAGGCCCGATCCGGGCTGGCTGCGCGCAGGATCGAGGCGTCCAAAGCGGCGCAGCGCAGGGCCCCGCTGATCGGGAGGAATGCCGCGGCCATTATCCGCGACGGTGAGCAGGAGGCCTGCGCCGTCATTCTCCTCCGCGCATCCCAGCATAATCGCGTCGCCCCCATCGGCATATTTGAGGGCGTTCTCGATGAGATTCGCAAGCGTCTGACTGACCAGATCCCGATGCAGCGGAAAGATGAGCGGGCGCGCCGGGGCATCCACCGTAAGGGTGAAGCCGCTTTCTTCCGCCAGCGGCCCGTAGATCTCGGCGACATCGCGCAGCAGATCGCCCACGTCCGTCGCGCATAGCATATCCGAGCCGAAGCCCGCTTCGGTGCGGCTGATGAGCAAGGCGGTGGAGAGCATCGCCTGAAGCGTCTCCGCCTCGCGGCGCACACTCTCCAGCGCGTCGAGAGCGGTCTCGTCATCGGTGCGCTGGCTGGCCTGCTCGATTACGGAGACGAGGCGCGTGACAGGCGACTTTAGGTCATGCGCGAGGCCGTCCGTCATCATGCGGAGTTGGCTGACCAGCGTGTCGATCCGCTCCAGCATGGCATTGATCGAGTCGCCGAGCCGATCGAAGGCATCACCGCTGCCATCGGTCTCCACGCGCCGATGCAGCGCGCCGAACGCGACGGCATTGGCGGTCTCCGCAACCGCCGAAACCTGGCGGGCAAGGAGGCGACCCAGGATGACCGCGATGGCGAGCGTGAGCACCAGACTGATGATGAAGGCGACGCTCAGCGCCTCC
>JAFKLU010000112.1 GCA_017304105.1 Sphingomonadales bacterium | reverse complement strand
GGTCAGCTTCTGTTTGCCGTATCCCAGGTAGGGCCGCCGACCGTTATTGGACCGCAGCACTCGGACCAAACGCTGCTCCTTGAACAGCGCCCGAGCCACCGCCAAGACATCGTCGGTTTCAATGGCATCTTCGGTCTTGTTCGAAGCGCCCATGATCCGGAAGGCTTTGACTCCCGACTGCCGGTTGGTTTGGCGAATGGGCCAGTGAACCGTTCTGGAATCATCAAAGAGTGCGATCCTCTTCTCAGCATCGACGCTATCGAACCCGTCACCTGCAGTCCCCGAGCGGAACTGGGCATAATCATTAAGTGTCGAGCGATAGTGCGAGAGGTTCGCATAGAGATTGCCGTCAATCGGAAAGCGCGCCGGGTTCTCCCGGCCTGCACGTTCGTCCGCCTTCGAATAGGCAAGCGCAGCCTTGATGCCTTCGAGACCATCGGCGTCGTAAGCTTCGTCGAGGTCGCCGTAATGCGCTTCAACGCGCTTCGCGTCTTGTACACGCGTATTTTGCGTGGACGGGGAATCACTTTTCTTCGCGATCCATGCTCGAAATTCGGCTTCTTGCATCAGTGCTTTCTCAAAATTCTTTGAATGGATCGGTGCTGCGGTTGCAGTCTATTTTGTATCCGTGAGGTGGCGAACCACTTCGACCATGGCGAATGTGTCTTTTGCACAGTAAGTTCTGAGCGATTGCGCTATTTCAGCCCCGCGGGCCTCGGTCGTGACCGGCGCAATTGCCTCGAGATAGGCAAGCTGCGCTGCAGACCCATCGGCAACATCCAGCATGGCGTAGTCGCCGCTATGGCTGATGGTCGGCAGAACGGCCTTAATGGACCAGCTGCCGCCCTGGTCACGGTGGTACCAGTGCTCTCGGGTCACCGGCAGCAGATCGACGATGCGCGCTGCAATCGCCTTGAGATCGTCGGCCAAATCCGAAAACCGCTCCGCCAGCCGGAGGATGCATGTCCGCTCGAAGGCTGCATTGTACGCGATGACGGCCCCGTTCTGGGGGATCTGGGCCACCAGTGCCTCGGCGCAGGCGCGGCGAGGATCTTTGCCATCCAGGCTCAAGAATTCACGATGAGTGATCTGCCCTTCGCGATCTTGGATGTGGGCTGAAAACTGAAAGGGAACTTGCTCCCAGGGCTTGGTTCCGAGCCAGCGAGGCAAGGCAAAGGCGATCGTCTCGAAATCGAGATAGGTTCGGGGATATGCCCAATCGCCGATGACCCGCCGCGCTCCATCGACGTCATGGTAGGGGACGCCCGACAAGGTCGCTTCATGAATGCGCGCGTGAATGGCATTGGTGAAACTGCCAGGCGGGACATCCTCGAGCTCGACAATGCCGTGCTCGGCCCACTTGGCGGCGAGTTGCCGGCCCGTTCGGGGCAGCGAGGAGACCGGATACCGCGCCGTTTCCAGATCGCGCGAGCAATAGGCCACGAATTCGCAGGGGAACGGATCATGGCAATGATCGCCGGGATCGCGAGCCGGCTCTTCCCCGCCAAGGACCGAGCGGATTTCCGTGACCAGCTTTGGCCGCTTTAAGGCCAGTGGCTTGGCATCCTCCAGCGACGGCGTATCCACGAATGCGCCTTCGTAGTTGCCTTCCTCGGTCAGGAAAAACTGATTGTTGAGGTGCCGGATGGCGGCTGAACTCACCTGGACCCCAGCCTCACGCAGCACCCAGAGCTGGGTCGCCAGATCGGCGACATGATAGTCCTTGCGGCTTGTCGAGCTCTTCACTTCGGCAACGTGCCAGCCCCCGAGGCCGTCGGGCTCCATGATATCCACGCGAACGAGCACACCGTCATGGGCAAAGGTGGCCTCGAACAGCGGGTCTTGGGCTGATGCGGACGTGAGCTCCTGGGTGCGCTGAAGCGCAGCGGCAAGGTCCGGTTCGGCCTCGATCATAATGCCGCCGGAACACAGCGAGCAGGCCGCATCCCCAACCTCATGACCAGCAGCGAAGCGCGCCTCAGCACCGGCATCGAGCTCTGCCAGTTCAGCGCGATGCGTCTGCAGCCACAATCGCTTCGGGCACTGCTCGAAGGAGGTAATCTTCGATTTGGAAAGGCCGAACTGCCGGCTGCCAGAACTCATTGAACTACGTCATGCCCCCTCATTCCCAATGCACAGCCTGCTCTCTAGCACTGTGGGATGACAAAATCTGTCACCTTGGATTAAACGTCATCCTTCGAGATGAAAGAGATCGGGGCGCTCTGCTGATCATTGATCAGCGGTATCTCCGACGGACGGCGCAGTTCGAGCTGCTCGGGAATATCCGAGGTAAGGCCATAGGCCAGGAGCAATCGGGAGGCATCGCACTTGATGCTCGTCATCTGTGCAGGTGGACTCGGATGCATGAGCTTCAGATAGCCAAGCGTGGGGTGCACCCGAGCAATAAATTCCTTGTGCACCGCAGTCTTGCAGCCGCCACCGATCGCCATGAGCTGCACAGGATTACGGCGCAGGGTGGCATCGAAATTGCGCGGAGCAACGCGGGGATGCCGCGCATAATTGAACACCTGATCGTATTGCTGGATGCAAGCCCGCCGAAACAGATCATCCGGGAAGCCGTCGCCTCGCGCGGCTTCAAGAGCTGCGGCGCCGAGCAGGTTCACCTCAGCAGCAAAGGCCGCGACGCGCTCTCGATTGACGAGGTTGAATGCCACGACGTCGAGCGTCGATGCCCCAACGTCGATGAGGATATGGGCGCCGTCCCTAGCAAACGGCTCATTGGCGTAGCCTGAGATGGCTGCGGTGAGCTCGGGCACGAGGTCAAAGCCCGCCGGGAGATCGTGCGTCGAGGCCTGATAGCACTCTCGAACCTTGCTGTGGGTGAGGCAGGTCGCGTGCGGCATCAAGGCTCGCGCGGCGCTCATAATGTGCCTGAAATCCCGATAGGTTTTGGTGTCGTCCTGGGCTGCGACAGGAATGCCGATGTTGATCGCCAGGAAATTCCTGGCCGCGTCCCCGCCCAGCGGCAGGGTCTTCCCGTACCAGCCAAGGCAATGAGCCAGCTGGAGCGCGAGGAAAGCTGCGGCCGCTTCGTTTCGCGTAACCGCCAGGTCCGGCAGAATGCGCTTGCCACCACCGCCGGCCAAAATGCCTGCCTTGAAGCCTTCGAGCGCCACCTTGCCCTTGCCGGGCAGCAGGGAGAATTCCTCGGTATCCGGCGAAAACCAGACTACGCTCTGCCACAAATAGGGATGCCGGTTCGATTGCAGCAAATTGGGTGCGGGTCGTGCGGCGGTTGGATTGCCCGCCCGGTAAGGCTGGCGAACGGCGAGTTTGATTGAACTCGTCCCGAAGTCGCAGCCAATGATGTACCCAGAGTGGTCAGGCTCCGGCTTTGCCCGAATGATCTCGGAGCCGAGCGCGATGCACTCTTCGACGCCGGTCCGAACCCAGGGAAGAGCGCGCTGCGGCCGTGCTTCGATTGGAGGCGGTGCCTCACCGAACAACACTCGAATTCGCTCAAGGAGCTGTTTGGTCGTTGGCGGCGGCGGTGGTGGAGGGGCAGCCGGAACAGCGGGCGTGATTGCGACTGGCTGCGCGATCGGTTTTGGCTTGGCGACGACGAGATTGGGAAGGAGAGGCAGTCGGACCTTCCCGTTACCTGCCTTCTTCCCCTTGGCGACTTCAACCTGTGACGGGGGCGAAGCGGCGGGCGGTTCTTGCCTCACGACGGGCGGGGAAGGTTCCGGTTTCTTACGTTCTTCGAGAGGCCGCTTGGGTAGCAGACCGGCCTTGATTTGATGTGGGAGGGGCGCAGCCGCCTCGACCGGAACGACCTTGGAACGTCCGCGCCCGGTCGGCTGAACTTCAAACTCCTGGCGCTTGGCCTTGGTTGGTGCACTCGCCGCCTCCGCTTCGGCTTTCTTCATCATGGCCGCTTCGACATCCGCAAACCCGTTTGAATGCGAGAGGTCGGGCTTTGCAGGAGAAGCTTGATGACGGTGCTGGGCAGCGCTGCGCGTGCCTTTGAATTTCTTCCAAGCCTCGGCCGCGTCGGCAAATGAGCCGAATGACTGACCTTTCTTTCCCATGCTCACCGTCCCCCAACGATAATGAGCGCAATGCCTGCAAGGATGGGCTCCTCGAACGTCAGTCGCCTCTCTCGCTCAGCGATCTCGTCCAGCTTGACGTCCATGCGGGCGAGAAACTTGTTGAGCTTGCCTTGCTCGAGAAGAGCGATGCGCATGCGTCCATCGCCGCCGGTCAGCCGCAGATCCCGGATCCTGCTTTCGGCTTCGCGGCGCCTGCGCTCCTTGTGCTCGACAATCAGCGCGCGCTGCGTCTCGACACGGTCGTAGTGATCGGCGGCGGTCGCTTGCTGAAAGTCGTCCCACATGGCCTCGAGCGACGGCAGAAGCCTGTCCGAGATCACCGCGCTGGCTGAATCGCGCTCGACTGAATCGAGGCTATGCAAGCGCGGCGCGGCGGCAAGCGCTTCCATGAGCAGGCGTTCTGCATCGTCTTCCGGAACAATACTCTGCGATGAAAGGCTCACGCCCAGGAAGCTCAAACGATCAATCGGCAAGAGCCCGTCGATCGACCAGCGCTGGACAGCCACAGCATAGGTGCCCGCCTTGAGCTTCAGCCCGGCAGGCTTGGGAATCTGAAACGCTGTGGCTGGACGCGGAGCCGTCCCTGCCTGGCGATCATCAAGGATCCGGGCACAGAACCTCGCCAACGGATGGGTCATTGGCACTGCTTCGAGCGCACGATAGCGCAAGGGGTCGGGATTGCTCCCGAATATGACTTTCACCCCGCTCGCAGCGTCTCGGCTGAAGCGCGTGGGATAGCGGCGGATATGCTGCGAACGGTAGCGTTCGAAGTCGGCTTGGCCTCTCGGTGACAGGCGGATGTCGTAAGCGTCGATGTCGAGGTTCGCGATCGGTTCGATCCGTGTACCGGGATAGCTGTGCGTCAAGACAGCGGACACGTAGTCGCGTAGATCATCGCCGGTCAGGCGCTTGTAGGGAGCTTGAGCATCCTTGATCTTCTGAAGGATGCTGTCGCCATGGGCTACGAGACCCGGCGCTTCGCGTTCAAGTTCGTCGCTCTCACGCTTGCGCTGTTCGGCAGCCTGGGTGGCGCGATCGAGCTCTGCCGCCCGCCGGTCGGGGCTGAGCTCGGGATCGGTGAGAACCAGTTCGATGTCCCGGATGATGTC
The DNA here is from genome assembly GCA_017304105.1 of Sphingomonadales bacterium. Taxonomy (GTDB): domain Bacteria; phylum Pseudomonadota; class Alphaproteobacteria; order Sphingomonadales; family Sphingomonadaceae; genus Sphingobium. Next base: position 5,139 of record JAFKLU010000112.1, on the reverse strand, counting down.
GCCCAGGATGGGCTCGAAGTCGCCAAGGGCTTCGCGAATGATGCCCAGGCGCTCATAGAGCCGATTGTAGACCTGCTCTTCGATCGTGTCGGCGGCGATCAGATTGATGATCTCAATCGATGGCGAACGCTGACCGATACGATCGATACGGCCGATGCGCTGTTCGACCTTCATCGGGTTCCAAGGGAGATCCCAGTTGAAAAGGATGCGGCAGAACTGAAGGTCGAGGCCTTCACCGCCGACCTCGGAAGTCAGCAGGATGGTCCCGCCGGGTGAATCGGCAAAGCGCGCAATGGTCGCCTGGCGATCGTCCTTGATCCCACCGTGCAATTCCATGACGCCAAAGCCTGCGGCTTGCAGGCGACGAGCGAGGTACGAGATAGTGCGACGGAAGCTGGAGAAGACGATGATGCGTTGATCACCGTCTGCCTCACGGACGCGGCCGAGCCATTCGACCAATCGCGCGAATTTGGTGTCGGAGGCTTCAAGCCCCTTGAGGATAGCGGGGTCGTCACAAATCTCGCCGAGCGCTTGGATCAGGGGGCCAGGAACTTTCGCTGGCGGGCGGTCATCCTCTTCCTCATCGAGTTCGAGTGACCCGCTACGCTCGCCCCAATGGCGATAGGCTGAGGGCAAGCTCGAAGCGAGAAAACGCTGGGTTTGGGCGAGCAGGAACCTCTCGTTGATGTCGTGGGTGTAAGCGTATTCCTCGATCCGTTGCGTTGCGGCATCGTAGAAGTCGCGCTCGGTATCGGACATTTCCCAGCGCGGAGCCTGAGGACGGCGCTCCACGCGAAACTCGGCGACATCACGCCGACGCGTGCGATTGATGAGCGAACCCAGCAGCGACATTTCCTCGATGCGGGCTGCCACTGCCACCCGATTGGCCGGCGTATCCTCCATTCCCTGGGCGAGTTCATGGCGCAGGCGCTTGAGGCGCCCCCCGGTCTTGAGCACCTGGCCTTCCGGCAGCTCATCCACCAGCTTGATGAGGTCACCCATCGAGGTCCGCGGATCACGGGCCGCTTCCCAGGCCGCGATCATCGGAGCGTTCTCGGCCTGCAAGACGTCGAAAAGCCACTCACGCTCAAATGTTTCCGGATCGATCAGCTTGAGGATCGCGCGAAGGTCGTTTGCCCGCAGATTGATTGGTGTAGCCGAGAGGAAAACCGAGTAGTCGGACGCCTCGCTCACCATCTGCCCGAGCTTGTGATTGAGCGTTTCGGTGTTGCGGAGGTGATGCGCCTCATCGAACACGGCGAGGTCGAACAGCTCTTCCTCAGCATCGGCTATGTAGCGTGCGAGCTCTGCACGCGGCCCCTTGGCGGGCTCATCGGGATTATTCCAGTTTTTCGGTGGCCGGATTGCCGAGATCGAAGCGATCGCAGCGAAACCCTCGCGCCGGACCTGGTCGTCCTTGATCCGGTCCAACAGGTCAGCCGCGTCGCAGATCCGGGCGTCGACATTGAATTTCGAGCGGAGCTCTTCGCGCCACTTTTCCGTCAGCGGCTTGGGGCAGACGATAAGCAACCTGCGGCTATCGAACCGTGCCACGAGCTCGGTCCAGATCAGGCCTGCCTCGATGGTCTTACCAAGGCCCACCTCGTCGGCGATTAGCACGCCGCGCGACGGCGAATTGAGCAGCTTCAGGACCGGCTTGAACTGGTAGGCATGGAACTCGGTGTTGGTCGCCCCAATGCTGTAGATGATGTCAGCGAGCTTGCCGGTCATGCGCATGTGCGTCAGCGCCCGCCGCAGGTCGTCGGGTCCAGAGAGCTTTCCGGTTGTGAAATCGGTCAACGCATCGGCAGTATCTGGCACTTCCTCGAGTTCGATCAGCGGGACCGTTCGCCGGCCTGCAGGCAGTTCGATCTCGATGAAGGTACGCCCGGCACGCTCCAATGGAGGCTTCGCCGTGATCACGCCGATGGACGACGGGTCACCTTTGAGCCGAACGCGAGTACCAGGTTGCAAAGTCTTCCCCCCAATTCCGAGCAACAAACTGTTCGAAGCACACCTTGGCGGTCAAGTCTGAACGGCGAGTAAACCGTCAGAACTTAAGTCGATGATGGCGCTGTCCGGCAGTAATGATGGCACCCTCGTCACTCACCACGACATAGGCGTCGAGCGCCTTTTCCAGTTTCAGGAACGCCGATTTGCCCATGTCCTTGAGCATCCGGGACCGGCTCTGCCGCGTGAGATAGCAAACCTCCGCGCCGCGGTGACGGCGGTATTCGCCATAAGCCATCAAGGCATCGACGGCTTGCTGAGAAATCCCGCGCTGCTGCATGCGGGCTTCGGCATGGTGCGTAAACATCGGAACGTCCTTTCCCTCGTTGAGAATTTCTGTCTAAACCACGGGGGCGACAGAAACTGTCACGGGGGACCTCTATGTCGTTTGCCAAGGCGGTGGATCTCTTGCGTCTCGCAATGATGGCCACGTCGCGACAGGGGGTTTGTCTCAATGATGTTGAGGAGGAATTCGGCGGTGTCCGAAGGACGGCACAGCGCATGATCGCGGCTCTGGAAGAGGCGTTTCCGGCCACAGAGCATTATGTGGGTGACGACGGGCGCCACTATTGGCGCCTGCCGTCTCGGGCGGTCGCGCCACTCCTTACCCCCTCGGCGGAGGAACTCGTCAGCCTCAAGTCAGCAATCACCGAACTCGAGCGGGTCGATATGAATGGCGAAGCCATTCAGCTGCGAAGCCTTGAGCGCAAGGTCCGCGCGCTCATTCCCAGCGACCGCACACTTCGCCTGGCGACCGACGAAGAAGCCCTACTCGAAGCCATGGGCTTTGCCGCAAGACCTGGCCCGCGCCCGTCGATGAATGAAGCCGTCGACCTCGCCATCTCGGAGGCGCTGAAGGGGCCGTTCGAACTGAGAATTCGCTACAAGGGCAGAGGAGACGCGAAGCCGAGTTGGCGAACAATCGAGCCGCTTGGCTTGCTCCTGGGTTCGCGCCGTTATCTCGTCGGTATCGATACGGCCAAGCGGGATGGACGCTACCGCCACTACCGCGTCGAAGACATCATGGAGGCCCAGGTGCAGACCAGGGTCTTCACCTATCCAGTCGAGTTCGATCTTGGGGAATACGCAACCCGTGCCTTCGGATCATATCACCATGAGGCCGAGTACGGGGAGGTGATCTGGAAATTTTCGCCCGAAGCAGCCGATCGAGCGGCAAGGTTTCAGTTCCATCCGAGCCAGGAGATCGAACACCTGGCTGACGGATCAATGCTGGTGCGCTTCAAGGCTTCCGGTCATCTCGAGATGAGCTGGCACCTGTATGCTTGGGGCGACAGCGTCGAAATCATTGCGCCTCCTAATCTAGCTGCGATGGTCCATCCCTATCGTCGCTCCGATTTTGCCGCTCTGCCATGATATTCAAGTATATAGATAATAAATGATTTTTCTTATAGGCGTGCCGAGTTAACAGGGATTTTCGAATGAATGTAACGCCACAGCCTGGCTCGGTAATTGAGCTTCGGTCCGCAATGTGGAAAGTGCTTGGCACTTCAACGCTCAAGCTGGGCTATCGGGAAGTCCATTGCCGTGGAATCTCAGGCATTGTGCGCGACAAGGAGGCAAGGTTCATTTGGAACCTGGAGAAAAACGCCCGCGTCCTCGACCCAACCGCAATCCAACTGGTACCGGACACCTCGGCTGGCCTGATCGATACGAAGCTTCATCTCGAGGCGGCGTTTCGCCACACGTCAACGACTACCCGCGCCCCGCTTGCGCTCGGCCGCGCCGCGATTGACGATCTGACTTTCCAGCACCTTCCTGTCGAAAAGGCGTTGAACCAGGACAGGGTGCGGCTCCTGATCGCTGATGACGTCGGGCTCGGAAAGACACTCGAGGCTGGGCTGATAACCTCCGAGCTCGCCCTGCGCGGGCGGGCCAAGCGGATTCTGGTCGTTACGACACGGGCCATGCTGACGCAATTCCAGAAGGAATTCTGGACCCGCTTCGCAATCCCCCTTTCCCGCCTCGATAGCGCGGCAATCCGGCGGATGCGAAACCGCATCCCTGCACACTATAACGTGTTTGATCAATTCGACCGATCAATCGTCTCGATCGACACCCTCAAACGCGACGCGCAGATTCGAGAAGCCATCCGGCAGTCTTACTGGGATCTCATCATCATTGACGAGGCCCACAATGCAGCGGTCCGCAAGAGCACGACGGGAACCAACTCCCAACGCGCGGATTTGGCTCGGCTGCTGTCACGTCGGACAGACTCGCTCCTGCTATTGACCGCCACCCCGCACGACGGTTCACAAGAGAGCTTTGCAAGTCTGATTGAGATGCTCGACCCAACCCGGGTGCCCGATCCGGCCCACCTGCACCGAAGTGACATCGAGGATCTTGTCGTCCGCCGGTTTCGTTCTTCGCCCGAGGTGGTGGCAGACATCGGGCGTGTCGTTCCGGAGCGAGAGCTGTTCCGACGTCCATTCCCGCTGAGCCGCGAGGAAGAGGACGCCTACGAGGCCATTGCAGAACTCCATCTCGATCTAGACGCTGAGACGACGCGGGGACGTGCGATCGACCTATTCAGGACGACGCTCGCCAAGGCAATCTTTTCTAGCCCCGCCGCCTGCCAGGAGACGCTCGAGCGCCGTATCAAAGGGATTGATAATGGCACGGCGCGCGGCACTTCCGCAGATCGGGAGCGGCTTAGAACGCTGGCCGATCAGGTCGCTGCGATTGATACGGCAGCGTTCAGCAAATATCAGGATCTACTCTGCCTGCTTGGCGATCTCAGATGGACAGGCAAGGACGCTCGCGACCGGCTCGTGATCTTTTCGGAACGGATCGCCACAGTCGCCTGGCTTGCTGAAAGGCTGCGGTCGGATCTGGGCCTGTCCGAAGCACAGGTTGTACGGATCGACGGAGGCAGCGTTGAGGCCGACGTTCGCACACAGCAGACCATAGAGGCGTTTGGACAAGAACGATCGCCGATCAGGATTCTTATCGCCTCGGACATGGCATCTGAGGGGCTCAATCTGCACTTCCAGTGTCATCGATTGATCCACTTCGATTTGCCCTGGTCCTTGCTCAGGTTCCAGCAGCGCAACGGGAGGATCGATCGGTACGGACAAGACCGTCACCCCCAGATCAGCTATTTTGTCGGAG
>JAFKLU010000111.1 GCA_017304105.1 Sphingomonadales bacterium | reverse complement strand
ATCCGCATCGAACACCGGCACGCCGGCTCGGGCGAACATCGCCGCGACCGCCGACTTGCCCATGCCGATCGAACCGGTGAGGCCGATCCTGAAGGGCCGGTGGCTCATGCCGGCGCGAGCAAGCGCTCGCGCAATTCGGCATCCGCTTCGCGCGGCGGCTGGGCATCGAAGAAGATATCGAAGGCGAGCGCCGCTTGCCCGATCAGCATTTCGAGGCCGTCGATGCAATCGAGGCCCCGCGCCCGCGCGGCCGCCAGCAGAGCCGTCTCCAGCGGGGCATAGACGATGTCATAGACCGTCGCCGAGCCGGGCAGGGCGGACAGATCCGGCGCATAAGCGGGATTGCCAACCATGCCGAGCGGGCTCGAATTAACCAGCAGGTCGGCGGGAGGCAGCGGTGCGCTGAAATCCTGCACATCCCCCTCCAGCCCGAGCTTGTCGAGCAAAGCCCGTCCCTTGGCCGCGTCGCGCACGACCAGCCTGCGCGGCGCCGCCCGCACCCACCATGATGGCGCGCGTGCCCCGCCACTGGCGGGCGGCGAGCGGCTGGAGGAAGCCGCCCGCATCTGTGTTGGTGCCGATGAGCGGCCCGCCCGTCTCGCAGGCCACCGTATTGATCGCGCCGATCCGCTCGCGCACCCCGCCCGGATCGTCGACATAATCGAGCGCAGCGATCTTGTGCGGAATGGTGATGTTGCAGCCGAGCCAGTCCGGATCGGCCCGACGCTTCAGGAAATAGGCGGCAAGCTCGCCCGCCTTCACATGCGTCTTGCGATATTCGGCATCGATGCCAAGCATCTCCAGCCAGAAATTGTGGATGATGGGCGACTTGCTGTGCGCGATCGGGTCTCCGATCACTTCGGCGTAGGGTTTTCCCTGGCTCATGTGACGTCTCTCATGCGGGCAAGATAGAGCGCACGCGCAAATAGTCGAGCAGCGGAAGCAGGGGCAGGCCCTGCACCGCGAACAGGCTTCCGGTGATCCTGGCGAAAAGCTGGGCGCCCGGGCCTTCGATCCGGTAGCAGCCCACGCACCAGCGGCAGTTCTCCCAGTCGAGATCGAGATAATAGTCGATGAAGGCGGGACTGAGCGGCCGCATCAGCAGCGTGACGCTCTCAATGTGCCGCCAGATCGGCTCGCCTGCCTGCGCGATCACCGCCGCGCTGTGCAACTTGTGTGTCCGCCCACCCATGCGCGCGAGGAGGGCAGCGGCTTCCGCGCGCGTCTCCACCTTGTCGATGCGGCTGCCATCGTCCAGCTCCAGCGTCTGGTCGCAGCCGAGCACATAGGCACCGGGATTGCGCATCGAGGGGCGCCGCGCCTTCCATTCCGCGAGCTGATCGGCAAGATCCCGGGCGCCAAGACCCTCGGCGACAAGGCCCGCCTTGATTGCTTCCTCGTCCACGCCTGCATCCACCGTGTCGAACGGCACCGCGGCTTCGGCAAGCAGCCGCTGGCGGCTCGCGCTTTGCGAGGCGAGTAACAATTGCCCGCTCATAGCTTGTGCGCGCTGCCCAGTTCCGCGCCGCCGAGGCCCGCGGCCAGACTCTTGAGGCGTTCCTGGTAGAGATTGACGATCGCCGCCGCCGTCTCCTCGATGGAGCGGCGCGTAACGTCGATCACCGGCCAGCCCTGATCGGCGAACATGCGCCGGGCATGTGCGACCTCGCCATTCACGCGCTCCAGATCGACATAGCTCGTCTCCGGCGCCTGATTGAGCGAGAGCAGCCTGTTGCGCCGCACCTGCACGAGCCGTTCGGCGCCGGCCGTCAGCCCGACCACCATGGGATGCTTCAGGTGAAACAGGCTGGATGGCGGCGGCGCTTCCGGCACCAGTGGGATGTTCGCCGTCTTGTAGCCGCGATTGGCGAGGTAGATGCTGGTCGGCGTCTTGGACGTGCGCGAGACGCCGGCAAGCACGATGTCCGCTTCCTCCCAATTCTCCCAGCCGACCCCGTCATCATGCGCGATGGTGAACTGGATTGCATCGATGCGCGCGAAATAGGCCTCGTCGAGCACATGCTTGCGGCCGGGGCGATTGCGCGTCTCCTGCCCGAGCAGGTTGGACATGGCGTCCGTCACCGGATCGAGCGGGGCGACGAAGGGAATGCCGATCGCGCGGCAGCCATTTTCAAGCTTGCGGCGCAACGCCTGGCTGGCGAGCGTGAACAGCACCATGCCCGGATTGCGCGCCACTTCCTCAAGGATGCGCTCGAGATGCTGCTCGGAACGGACCATCGGCCAGAAATGCCGGATCGTCTCAACATTCTCGAACTGGGCGATGGCGGCCTTGCCGATATGTTCCAGCGTCTCGCCGGTCGAGTCCGAGAGCAGGTGCAGGTTGAGACGATCCATGGGAGAAGCATGTGGATAAACGGCGGATAAGGCAAGGGACAGCGCTGTGGACAAGCGCCGCATCGATTCTCATGCGCGCTCACCTGTCCGAAACCGGCTCACTTATCCACAGCGCCGATCCTTTCTTCACAGCCTGTGGGTAATGGGGATGAGCATCGTGACTCGCAACCGTTTGGCGGCTTCACGCCCGTCAAGCTGTTGGCAAAATCGTGACAGGGCAATAATGCCCAGCATCCACGCACCAACAGACTCCAACAACCTACCTAGATTCTTATAAGGATATTGGCCCTGTCGATTCCCCCCCCGCCTCTCCTCGCCACGTTGCACGGCCAACGCCAGACGCGCCCGCCGATTTGGCTCATGCGTCAGGCAGGGCGCTATCTGCCGGAATATCGCGCGCTGCGGGCCGAAAAGGGCGGTTTCCTTGATCTTTGCTACGATCCTGAGGCGGCCGCGGAGGTGACTCTCCAGCCGATCCGCCGGTTTGGATTCGATGGCGCGATCCTCTTTTCCGACATTCTCGTCGTGCCCCATGCGCTCGGGCAGGATCTCTGGTTCGAGACTGGCGAGGGCCCGCGACTCGCACCGCCGCTCACCGGCGCCGATCTCGCCAGCCTGACGCCGCAGCCTGATCGCCTCGCGCCGGTCATCGAGACTGTCCGGCGCGTGCGGGCGGCGCTCTCGCCCGAGACGACTTTCCTCGGCTTTGCCGGGAGTCCCTGGACCGTCGCGACCTATATGGTGGCGGGGCAGGGCAGCCGGGACCACGCCGCCGCGCGACGCCTGGCTTATGGCGATCCGGTCCGCTTCGGCGCGATCATCGCCGCGATCGTGGAAACGACCGTCGATTATCTCTCGGCGCAGATCGAGGCGGGCGTCCACGCAGTGCAGCTTTTCGACAGCTGGGCCGGCTCGCTCAGTCCGGATCAGTTCCGGCAATGGGTGATCGCGCCCAATGCGGCCATTGTGCAGGGCCTGCGCGCGCGCCATCCCGAGACGCCGATCATCGGTTTCCCCAAGGGCGCGGGCGCCAAGCTCATCGATTATGCCGCAGGGACGAGCGTCGATGCGCTTGGCCTCGACGAGACGCTCGACCCCGCCTGGGCCGATCGGGAACTTCCGAAGGGCCTGCCTGTACAGGGCAATCTCGATCCGCTCGCCCTCATCGCGGGCGGCGCGACTCTTGATCGCGCGGTGGACGAGATTCTGGAGGCATTGTCAGACCGTCCGCACATCTTCAACCTCGGCCATGGCATCCTGCCGGACACGCCGATCGCCCATGTCGAGCGCCTGATTGCGCGGGTGCGCGGCTGAGCCTCACGTGCTTTTGAGGGGGGGATGGGCTAAGTTCGGTTCCTCCCCCCGTTCCAATTTCCCGATCGCCGCTCTACAAGGCCCGACGTCGCGCAAGGCCGTCAATACGAGGTTTGCTCATGTCCATTCTGCCCGGCGTCGGTTTTCTGGGCGCAGCCTATCCGTGGGTGCTGGCTGGCCACATGATTTTCGTCATCTTCCTGATGGCGAGCCTGTTCATGATGCCGCGTTTTTTCGTCTATCATCACCAGACCGTCGTCGGCTCGACCGAGGACAAGGCATGGATCGACCGCGAAAATCGCCTGCGCCGGATCATCATGAATCCTTCCCTCATTCTCGTGTGGATATTCGGCCTCCTGCTCGCCTTCCACATCGGCGCGTGGAGCGAGGGCTGGTTCCATGCCAAGCTGCTGCTGGTGATCATCCTGTCCGGCTTCCACGGCTGGATGGTCGGCTATTCGAAGAAGCTCGCACGGGGCGAGCGCCCCTGGCCCGAGAAGCGCCTGCGCATGATCAATGAGGTGCCGGCGCTGCTCGTCACCTTCGTGGTCATTCTTGTCATCGTGCGGCCGTTCTGAGGCAGGACGGCAGCCTTTAGGCCGCGTTGCGCCGCCAGTCCTGCCGGGTCATCCCCACGAAGCGATCGCCAAGGTCCGTTGAATTGCGGGCGAGGATGTCGCGGATGCTGTTGGTCGCGTCGATGACCTCAAGGCCCTGGGGCGTGAACGCAAGCCGGCGAGTCTGCTCGTCGCCATGGATATGCTCGGACAGTAGCGGGTTGGTAAGCGCCTGGGAAAAAGCGTCCATTGCAACCATGATCATGACGAGGCGCGGCAGCGGTCCGTTGGCGCCTGGCGATTCGGCGAACAGGCCGGGGAAGAATTCGACATTGTTGATATCGTCGTAGAGCCGCTCAAGCTCCGCCGCGAGCGCATCGCGCCGGGCCTGCTCGGCCGGATTGCGCGAAGTGCCGACCAGCTCGGCGAAGCTGCGCAGCGGCGTTAAGGACATGGCCTCGCGATAAGCATTATAGGTCGCGACATTGTTGGTGCGCGCCTGCGCGATCGATTTCTTCTCCGCGTCGAGTAGGAACGCAGCGGTGTTCTGCAGGCCGAGCTGGCTCGCATGATTGGCCGCGACGTCGACGAAGCTGTTGGCAAGGCCGTGCTCCAGCAGCAGGCCGTTGTTGAGCGACAGTTCGGTGCCGTCGATCACCCGGCCGGCCCAGCGAAGCTTCTGCGGGATGAGCGAGTGCCAGCGATAAAGCAGGCTGAACTCCGTGGTCATCCAGTTGGGCCGGTTCCACCCCGCCGACCAGCAGATCCTGGGATTGGCGCTGAAGGAGGCGGCGGCTGAGCTGATGTGATTGATATATTCCTCGACCACCAGCTTGATGAACATGACGATGACGATGTTGCGCGCGGTCTCGAACACGCGTTCGTCGTCCCAGTCCGGATAATGCCGCTCCAGCATCCCGGCGAGCCGGTTATGCTCGCGCAGCCAGAGCGTGCCCATGGCTGCGGTGTAGGGCGTCGCGTTCACCCGATCGCCGCCGACCGCGAACAGCTCGTTGAACTGCCTGGACCCGGTGGGCAGGCGATTGATGCCGAGGGGAAAATCGAGCACCGGCCGGCCATTGTCGCAGAATTCCGGCTTCACCTTCCCGTCCGCGCCGAACAGGAAGGGCGGATATTCCTCCGTGCCGATCCATTGCGATTTGAGCTTGCCCTTCTGCCCGGCTTCTTCGCTCATCCGGCGCAGCACGCGGGTCTGATCTGGCGTGCGACCGTAAAGCGGGCTCATGTCAATATCGTGATTGGACGTGGTGCGCCGGCGATCTTCCGTGAGGCTGTCATAGGGCGCATCGTTGGAGACTTGCGTGCGCAGGAATCCATCGGTCAGATATTGTGCGAAGGCAGGGAAGAGCAGGGTGGACTTGCGGCAGGGACGCTGCCCCGTCGGCTCGGCGGCGAACAGCTTCACCGTCTCGTCGAGCGGCGGCCGGCGCGATCTCAGCGCCTCTTGCGCCGGTGTCGGCATGGCCGGGAGCAGGCGGGCGCTGTAAGTGCGGTCCGTCAGACCCGTCCAGCTGATGTAATCGTGCTTGGTCGTCCACGGATGCGGGCGATTGCGCCCATGCTTGACGATCTGGTTGATGAGATAATCGCTCACCCACTGCCGGCCGCGCACCAGCGTGAGAAGCCTGAGCAGCAGATCCTGCAGCCAGCCCGGCAGATTCTCCATGTCGATGTCCCCCTGTTTGATGTTGAATCAGGGCGGCCCGTTTTCTTTTTCGATATGGCCGGCTGACATATCCGGATCGTCTAAATGTTCAACATTGTTCGTGAACGCGGCGCTCACCGCGCCTGCCTTGCGGCGTTGATGCGCGGCCCGATCACGTGCGTTTCGTCTCGGCGCCTTCGCCTTGACTTGCGCCGGCCCAGCACCTAATTCGAGGGCATTCCTCTCTGGAGCGCACACCCTGCGATCCTGACGCCGCCAGCGGCGGCTCCGGCAAAATCCGAACTTTCCCAGCCCACAACCTTATCCGGACTCCCGAAATGCACCTTAAGGAACTGAAACGCAAAGCGCCCGCGGACCTCGTGGCGATGGCCGAGGAGCTCGGCATCGAAGGCGCATCGACGCTGCGCAAGCAGGATCTCATGTTCGCGATCCTCAAGGTGGAAGCGGAGAACGATACGCAGATCATCGGTGAGGGCACGATTGAAGTGCTGCCGGATGGCTTCGGATTCCTGCGCAGCCCGGAGGCAAACTATCTTGCGGGGCCCGACGATATCTATGTGTCGCCCAACCAGGTTCGCAAGTTCGGCCTGCGCACCGGCGATACGGTCGAGGGTGAGGTGCGCGCGCCCAAGGACGGCGAGCGCTATTTCGCACTCACCAAGCTTGTTTCCGTCAATTTCGACGATCCGGACGCGGTGCGCCACCGCGTCAACTTCGACAACCTGACCCCGCTCTATCCGGAGCAGAAGCTCAGCCTCGACACGCTTGACCCGACGGTCAAGGACAAGTCCGCCCGCGTCATCGACATCGTTTCGCCGCAGGGCAAGGGCCAGCGCACTCTGATCGTCGCCCCGCCGCGCGTCGGTAAGACGGTGATGCTGCAGAACATCGCCAAGGCGATCACGGACAATCATCCCGAGGTCTTCCTGCTCGTGCTGCTCATCGACGAGCGCCCCGAGGAAGTCACCGACATGCAACGCAGCGTGAAGGGCGAGGTCGTCTCCTCGACCTTCGACGAGCCTGCCACCCGCCACGTCCAGGTTGCTGAGATGGTGATCGAGAAGGCCAAGCGCCTCGTCGAACACAAGAAGGATGTGGTCATCCTGCTGGACTCGATCACACGCCTTGGCCGCGCCTACAACACTGTCGTGCCCAGCTCCGGCAAGGTCCTGACCGGCGGTGTGGACGCCAACGCCCTGCAGCGCCCCAAGCGCTTCTTCGGCGCGGCGCGGAACATCGAGGAAGGTGGTTCGTTGTCGATCATCGCTACCGCGCTGATCGATACGGGTAGCCGCATGGACGAGGTGATCTTCGAAGAGTTCAAGGGCACGGGTAACTCGGAAATCGTGCTCGATCGCAAGGTCGCCGATAAGCGCATCTTCCCGGCTCTCGATGTCGGCAAGTCGGGCACCCGCAAGGAGGAGTTGCTGGTCGAGAAGGCCACGCTGTCCAAGATGTGGGTGTTGCGCCGCATCCTCATGCAGATGGGCACCATCGACGCGATGGAATTCCTGCTGGACAAGATGAAGGATTCGAAGACAAACGAAGACTTCTTCGCCGCTATGAATCAATAGGATACATCGCGCTTCAGGAATCAGGCCGCACTGATGTTGGATTTTCTCATTCTGGCCGGTGCGGCTGCTCCCACCGCCAGTCCGCTGGCGGACATGTGGTCGCATATCGTCACAGATTTCGGTAATCTCGGCAGTGCCAGCGCGCTGTCGGCGCTGCTTCAGGTGCTCATCATCGACATCACGCTGGCGGGCGACAATGCGATCGTGGTGGGCGCGCTGGCCGCTGGCCTGCCCGCTGCCCAGCGCCGCAAGGTGATCCTCATCGGCGTGGTCGCGGCGCTGATCCTGCGCGTCTTCTTCGCCCTTGTGGTGACGCAGCTGCTGCAGGTCGTTGGCCTCGTTCTCGCCGGCGGTTTGCTGCTGCTCTGGGTCGCCTGGAAGATGTGGCGCGAAATGCATCAGGGCCACGAAGCGGGGGGATCGCCCGAGATCCAGGGTGATGAGCATAGCGGCGTACAACCGGCCAAGAGCTTCGCCAGCGCGGCGTGGGCCGTTGCGCTCGCAGACGTCAGCATGAGCCTCGATAATGTGCTCGGCGTTGCCAGCGCCGCCAAGGATCATCCCGGCATCATGATCGTCGGCCTGGTCTTCGCGGTCGCGCTGATGGGCCTCGCGGCCAATATCATCGCCAAATATATCGACCGCTATCGCTGGATTGCCTGGATCGGCATCGCCGTTATCCTCTGGGTTGCAGGCACGATGATCTATGAGGGCTTCACCGATCCGCACGTCGGCATCATGAGGCTGGCAGCCTGAGTTTTCTCTCTCCTGGAGAGGGGGACTAAGCCGGGGCGGGCTATGGAATCGCGCCATTGTGCGGGAGGGTCGTGGCACGCTATGGCAGCGGGGCAAACCGGGAGCCGCGCTCATGAAATTCAATGTCGATGTCGAATGCACACCGGAGGAAGCTCGCACGTTCCTGGGCCTGCCGGACATGAAGCCGATCCACGATCTCTACATCCAGGCGGTGATGGACGCGATGAGCGGCCAGACCAATCTGGAGCAGATGGAGCGCATGTTCCGTTCCCTCTCCCCGCTTGGTGACGCGGGCATGAAGCTCTTCTCCAGCCTCATGGATCTCGGCATCAGCGCGGCATCGGGAACGACGCCCAAGAAAGAGAGCTGATCGATTCCACGTGGAGCCGTGACGATGAGCACGCCGCAGACCGAGACGATCTTCGCGCTGTCCAGCGGGCAACCGCCTGCCGCTATCGCTGTCATCCGTATTTCCGGCCCCGCTGCTTTGGAGGCGGCCCGCAGCCTCACGACTCGCGATCTGCCGCAGCCCCGACGCGCGGGGCTGCGCCGGTTTATTGATCCCGCGTCTGGTGACTTGCTGGACGAGGGTTTGCTCCTGTGTTTCCCCGGCCCGAATACGGAGACGGGCGAGGACATGGTGGAACTGCACGCCCATGGTTCGCGCGCGGTCATTCGTGGCATTGAAGAGGCGCTGGCTCGGCTGCCCGGCCTGCGGGGCGCTGAGCCTGGCGAGTTCACGCGACGCGCTTTCCTCAATGGCCGCATGGATCTGGCCGCGATCGAGGGATTGGGCGATCTGCTGGCGGCGGAGACGGCGCTCCAGCGCCGTGCCGCCATGGCGATGATGGGGGGCGGGCTGTCGCGCCGGATCGACGAATGGGCCACGGCGCTGCGGCGGCTGGCAGCGCAGGTCGAAGCCCGGCTCGATTTCTCGGATGAAGGGGATGTCGAGCAGGCAGGCGCACTTGACGGTGTCGCCGAGAGCTGTGGGGCCATTGCCGAAGAGATGGAAGCTGATATTGCCAGACCGCCCGCCGATCGACTGCGGGACGGGATTCGAGTGGCGATCGGCGGACCGCCGAATGCAGGAAAATCGACGCTTTTCAATCGGTTGGTCGGACGTGACGCAGCGATAACCTCCGCTCAAGCAGGCACGACACGTGACATATTGGAGGCCTCGATTGCGCTCCGGGCTATTCCGCTGGTGCTGTTTGATTCCGCGGGGCTTCGGGAGGGGACAGTTGATGAGATAGAACGAATTGGAATTGATCGGGCGGGAGCGCTTCTGGCGAGTGCGGATATCATCCTTTGGCTTGGTCCGCCTGATGGGAAGCCCTACGTCGAGGGCCGTATAATTCAGATCCATCCGAAAGCCGACATGGGCGAAAACAGCGTGCCGCCAGCATCAGGTCTTTCGATCTCGGCCGTGACGGGAGAGGGGATCGATGCGTTGATCGATCTAATCTGCGACGCGGCTCGATCATTGCTTCCGCTCCCCGGAGACTATGCGCTGTCACAGCGGCAACGGGCTGCAATGGCGCGTTCGGCAGCCGCCTTGCGTGAGGTTGCACTGACCAGCGATGAAATTCTCATCGGTGAGTGTCTCAGACAAGCGCTGGGTGCGCTGGATGAGCTGACGGGCCGCGTGACGACCGATGCTGTGTTGGATGAGCTTTTTTCGGGGTTCTGCGTCGGCAAATAGTCGAGACTGTTCCACGTGGAACAGCGGCGCCCGTTTCGCTCTTGGCCTGCATGGCGGGGATCGCTAGGGCGTATCTATGAGCAGGCACCGCTTCTTTGATGTGATTGTCGTCGGTGGCGGCCATGCCGGCACGGAGGCCGCGGCGGCAGCAGCCCGGCGGGGCGCGCGTGTGGCTCTGATCACGGCCGATCGATCCCGCATTGGCGAGATGTCATGCAACCCCTCCATTGGTGGCTTGGGCAAAGGTCACCTCGTGCGGGAGATCGATGCGCTCGACGGGCTGATGGCGCGCGCCGCTGATCGCGCGGCAATCCACCGGCGCATGCTTAACGCGAGTAAAGGTGCCGCTGTCCGCGGGCCACGCGTCCAGGCTGACAGAGTCCTGTATCGCGCCGCGATCCAGGAAATGATCGATGCGGAGCCGCGCATCGAAATTATTGCGAGTGAGGTGGATGCCCTTCGTCTCGGCCGAAATGGTATTGCTGGTGTCGTTCTTTCCGACGGGGCATCTGTGTCTTCGGCCGCCGTTGTTCTGACCACCGGCACCTTTCTCGGCGGTATCATGTTCCGCGGCAGCGAGCGCATAGCTGGAGGGCGTATCGGAGAACATGCGGCCTCGGCATTGGCTAGCCAACTCCGCGCACTCAATTTGCCGATGGGCCGGCTGAAAACTGGAACGCCTGCGCGGCTTGATGGCCGAACGATCGATTGGGGTCGCCTGGAAGTCCAACCGACCGACTCCGACGATTGGACGATGTCCTTCCTCGATCTGCCAGAGGGGAATAAGCAACCGCAGCTCGCTTGCGCCATCACCCGCACGAACGGGCAAACACACGACATCATCCGCGATAATCTCAATCAGTCGCCGCTCTTCTCGGGCGACATAGAGGGAAGGGGCCCCCGCTACTGTCCCTCCATCGAAGACAAGGTATCCGAACGGCCTCAGCACTTCATTGCCCGCCGATGTCCAGCTGGCTTTCATCCGTACGTTGCCGGGCCTGGAGTCAGTCGACATGGCCGTGGCGGGCTATGCAGTCGAGTATGACCACATCGACCCGAGAGCCCTCGATCGCCGACTCGCGCTTCCCCAGTTGCCCGGCCTGTTCCTCGCGGGCCAGATCAACGGCACGACGGGCTATGAGGAGGCCGCGGCGCAGGGGCTTATCGCCGGGGCTAACGCCGCCGCGCACGCTCTTGATCTGGCACCTCTCATTCTCGATCGAGCAGAAAGCTACATCGGTGTCCTCGTCGACGATCTATGCCTTCAGGGCATCACCGAGCCCTATCGGATGCTGACTGCCCGGGCGGAATTCCGACTACGATTGCGCGCGGACAACGCCGCGACGCGACTGACAGCCCTCGGCCTCGCATCAGGGCTGATAGGGGAAGCACGAGCCACCTGGTGGGAGGCACGCCAAACCGGCCGCGCTAGCATCGAAAGGAGTTTCGAGCGCCTCTTTTCGGCGGGCGAACTTCAGAACGCTGGCGCTGACCTTCGGGACGATGGCACGCGGCGGGCACTCCGGGAATGGGCCCGCTTTCCGGCGGTCAGTCGTGATCATTTATGCGTGGTTGAACCTCAGCTGGCGGATGCCGATCCGGCGCTGCTGGAGGAAACGCTACAGGACGCCGTCTACGCGCCTTATGTCGAACGGCAGGAGGCAGAAGTTCGTGCGCTACGGGCAAATGAAGCCATCCAGCTACCGCTCGATCTCGATTACTCCGCAATTGGTGGACTGAGCACCGAGATGATCGAACGCCTTGCGATGGCACGACCCGAAACGCTTGGGGCGGCAGCCCGGATCCGCGGCATTACGCCAGCTGCACTGGCGGCTCTACTCGTTATCATGCGGCAGCGCGCGGCATGACGGAAGAAGAAGCTCAAGCCTGGCTCGATGCACGTGGTTGGTGGAATGGAGCCGCTGGAGATCGACTCCGGAGGTTCGTAGATCTGGTGTTGGCGGAGTCCGATCGGCAGAACCTGATATCATCGGCGAGCAAGTCCCAAATTTGGTCTCGTCATATCGTGGACTCCCTGCAGCTTCTCGATCTGTTGCCGTCGGGCGCCAGAGAGGCAGGGCTCTGGGTCGACCTCGGCACTGGCGCGG
>JAFKLU010000110.1 GCA_017304105.1 Sphingomonadales bacterium | reverse complement strand
AGAGGTAAACGGCCTGTCCTTCGGCTACCGGGTCGTGGCGGCGCAAGGCGATCGGCCGCGCCGACTGGACACGCTCGATCTGGTCGAGGTGAGCCTGGTGACGCACCCGATGCAGCGGCTCGCACGGGTGCATGCCGTGGAGTGAGCGGCGCTGACGGTAAATTCTGAAATCCTTCGGGGGCCTTTTGGCCCCCCATTTTTTAACTGCAGGAGACGTGAAATATGCTGGAAGTGAAAGCCAATGCGCTGGAGGAGAGCTTTGACGCGATCCTGCAGGCGGATCGAATGGCGGGTATCGAGGCGCGCATGGACTCGCTTGACGCGGCCATGCGGGCACAGGCGGAACGGGCAGTGCGGCCGCCTCTCGACGGGGCGAAGGGCGGCGAGATAAACCCCGCGCGCATCGCCTTTACCGAGCGCTATCTGCGCCGTGGCATCGAGGCGGGCGTCGAACTGAAGAGCTTCACCGGGGCGAGCGGCGGGGCGGGCGGCTATGCCGTGCCGCGCGAGATCGACCAGATGATCGATGCGACGCTGAAGGCCATCTCGCCGATCCGCGCCATCGCCAATGTCGTTCGCACGGGCTCGGCGGGCTATCGCAAGCTGGTGACGACGGGCGGCGTGGTCTCCGGCTGGGCCTCCGAGACCGGTGCACGGGCCGAGACGGGCACGCCCACTTTTCGTGAGATCGCGCCGCCTTCCGGCGAGCTCTTTGCCAATCCGTCGGCAAGCCAGGCGATGCTGGACGATGCGCAGTTCGACGTTGAAGGCTGGCTGGCCGGCGAGATCGCGCAGGAGTTCGCCAAGGCGGAGGGCGCTGCGTTCGTCAGTGGCGACGGGACCAACAAACCAAAGGGGTTCCTGACCTACACGGCCACCAACGAGAGCGACGCGGCCCGCGCCTTCGGATCGCTGCAATATGTCGCTTCGGGGCAGGCAGGCGGCTTTCCCGCGAGCAATCCGCAGGACAAGCTCATCGATCTCGTCCAGTCGCTGCGCGCGCCCTATCGTCAAGGTGCCGCCTTCGTGATGAACTCTGCGACGCTGGCGCGCATCCGCAAGTTCAAGACGACCGATGGCGCGTTCCTGTGGCAGCCGGCCATGGCGGAAGGCCAGCCGGCGACCCTGCTCGGCTATCCCGTGATCGAGGCCGAGGACATGCCGGACATCGCGGCGGACAGCCTCTCCATCGCTTTCGGCAACTTCGCCCGCGGCTATGTGATCGCGGAGCGCAACGAGACGAGCATCCTGCGCGATCCCTTCACCAACAAGCCGTTCGTGCACTTCTATGCCGTCAAGCGGATCGGCGGTGCCGTGTCGAACAGCGAAGCGATCAAGCTGATGAAGTTCGCGGCGGCATAACCGCCGTCCACTTCGCCTGGCGAGCAAGCTCGCGAGGCCTCGCATCCTCTCCCCTTCGGGGGAGAGGATTTTGAACGCTCGTTTCGAAAGGGCGCAATCCAATGACTTTGATCATTGCCAAGGGCGAGTCGCTTGCGGTGCCGCTGGAGGACCTCAAAGCCTATCTGAAGATCAGCCTCGATGAAGAGGATGCAGCACTGACAGATCTGCTGCATGTGGCGCGGGAAACGACCGAGCGTTTTCTCGGGCAGCTGATCGTCGCACGTAGCGTCGAGGAAGTCCTCGGTGCGCGGAACGCATGGGCGAAGCTCGCGATCCGGCCGGTGCGGAGCATCGCCGCGGTTGTGGGCATCCCGCCCGAGGACGCCGAATTTGCGCTGCCGGTCGGCGATTATGCCATCGACATCGATGGGGGTGGGACCGGCTGGGTGCGGATCGCCAATGCCGGCGCAGCGACGCGCGTCCGCGTGACCTATTCGGCCGGGCTCGCGAGTAGCAGTGCCGAAGTGCCGGACGCCGTACAGCATGCGATCGTGCGGCTGGCCGGCGAACTGCATGCGCAGCGCGAGGGGCTCGAAGCTGAGTTGCCTGCCTCAGTTGCCGCCATGCTGCGACCCTGGCGGCGGATGCCGCTCGCATGAGCGGTGAATTTGCGGTGCGCGGCGCCGTTCTTGCCGCGCTGCGCCAGGACGCTGAGTTGCTCGGCCTCGTCAATCAGGTCAGCGACGGCGAACCGGCCAAGGCGACCGCGCCCTGGCTGCTCGTCGGCGATCCGGCGGGCAACGGATGGGGCGCGCGCGGCGTGGACGGCCTGTCGCTGCGCCAGCCGCTTCTGCTGACCCTTCGCGGAGACGATCTCGCGCGGGTGACGGAAATCCTCGCGCGGATCGATATTGTGCTTGGCGCTATCCATGGCGATCTCGGCGTCTGGCGAATCACGAGCCTGCGGTTCGAACGATCACGCATCACGCGCAACAGGACCGAATGGCGCGCGGCGGTGGACTATCTCGTGCGGGCCGCGCGGCTGGTTTGATCGATCCCATGGTGGGCGAGTTGTCCACAACCCTCATTTCGAAAAGGACATTCCATGGCAGTGGAAAAGGGCAGCGCATTCCTGCTCAAGATCGGCAATGGCAGCACGCCCGTCAGCTATGTGACCGTTGCGGGCCTGCGCACGACGCAGATCTCCGTGAACGGAGAGGCCGTCAACGTCACGTCCAAGGATTCCGGCGGCTGGCGGCAATTGCTGCCCGGCGCGGGCGTGCGCTCGGTCAGCGTATCGGGCGCGGGCATCTTCACCGGCTCGACCGCGGAAGTGCGGCTGCGCGACAACGCGCTTGGCGGCGGGATCGACGATTATGAACTGAGCTTCGAGAGTGGCGAGAAGTTGCGAGGCAAGTTCCTCGTCACGCGGCTCGATTATGCCGGGGACTATAATGGCGAGCGCACCTACACGCTCAGCCTGGAGAGTTCCGGCGCGGTGAACGCACTGTGAGCGCGGTGGCCAATTCCGCTCGGGGCGAGGCGGCGATTATCGTCGAAGGGTGCACGATGGTCGTGCGCCCCAGCTTCGCCGCGCTGGTTGCAGCCGAGGGCGAGGTGGGCCCCTTGCTGGCGCTTGTCGAGCGGGCGGCGCAGGGGCGGGTGACCCTTGCCGAAACCGAGGCGTTGCTCTGGCATTGCCTCGCCGACCGGCCGGAGGATCTGGCGCGCGAACGGCTGGGAGAAGCCCTGATCGCGCAGGGGCTGGGCGCGGCGATGCCCGCGCTCCGCACCATCCTGCGGCAGGTAATGGCGGGCGGGCAGTGAGTTTCGCGCAGGGGGCGCGGCGCCTCGCGGGGCAAGCGGGATTACTGCTCGGCTGGCGGCCCGATGAATTCTGGCGCGCAACGCCCGACGAGCTGGCCGACGCCCTTGGCCCCCTGCGCGCGATGTCGGGCGCGGACGAAACGCCGATGTGCCGCGAGATGCTGGAACGACTGAGGGAGATTTACCCCGATGGATGAAGATCTGAATGGCTTCTCGCGCCTGCGTGAGGAGACGAGCGACGCGCGTGCCGAACTGGAGGCACTGATGATCGACGCTGATCGGATGACCCGGTCGATCGAACTGGGTCTGATGCGCGCTGTGCGCACGGGCCGGTTCGGCTTTGAGGAACTGGGGCGGGTCGCCATGTCGATCATGGGGCAGATCGCGCAGTCGGCGATTCGCGGGGGGCTGGAGGCAATCTTCAAGGGCGGTTCGCAGGGTACGGGGCTGGCGAGCCTAGGCGCCAGTCTGCTGGGCGCACTGGGAGCGCCGGGGCGCGCAACGGGTGGGCCGGTGTCGCCGGGGCGGGCCTATCTCGTCGGCGAGCGAGGGCCGGAGATCTTCATGCCGACAAGCAGTGGGCAGGTGATGCCGGGGCTCGGGGGCGCCGGATCGCGGGATGTGCGGGTGTCGATCTCCATCAACGGTAGCGGAACGGACGCGCCGCGCATGCTCGCAAAGAGCGCGCGACAGGTGGCGCGGGCCGTCCGGGGCGCATTGAGGGAGAGCTGACAAGTCCAGGGATTGGGCTGCGCTGCCAAGCGCTTCCCGCCCCTTCCCCGTCGAGGGGGAGGGGCATTTTTTGCCTTACTCGCGGAGGACAGCATGCCTCATTGGCTTACGAACGCGCGGCGCAATCAGGAGAGCGGCGTCGTCAAGCGCTTCTCGCCGCCTTACTGGACGGTCAATTTTCCCCGGCCGATGATGGCCTCGGTGGTGACGGAGGGTGCGGACGCGCTGCGCGTTGACGCGGTGTTCCATAGCTCGGGCGATCTCGCGGGGCTGATCTGGGAAAGCGAGGATCGCTGGGACCATCCGCTGCTGCGCTATGCGACGCGGCGGGACTATTCCGGCTGCGTGCTGCGGTTTCGCTGGCGCAGCGCCGGCGTGAAGCCGCTGGATCAGGTGAACGGTCCCGTCCTGACCATCGAGGGGCGGGATGCGGAGGGCGCGGCTCGCGCCTGGTATGTGCGGCTGTGGAACCACGCGGAGGGTGCCGGCGAGGACGCGCTGGTCACGCTTGATTTCAATGCGCTCCCGGGCGGCTTCCTGCTGCCGGACGAGGCAGACCCTGTCGACGTGCGCGACATCGACCGGATGTTCATCTCCATCGTGCCCGAAGCTTATGACGGCGAAGCCGCCGTTTTTTCCTCCGGGGTCGAAGCCTGGGTGGAGATGAGCGGGATAAGCTGCGACGGCTCGGGCTCGGTGATCGAGATTGGCGACGTGATGTTGCCCGAGCATGGCCTCTCGATCGCGACGGGCTATGACGATGCCTATAATCAGACGCCCGAGCGCGTGCTGCGGCAGGCGCTCGCACTCGGCTATCGGGGGGCGATCAATCATTATGTCGGGATGAGCCACTATATGCGGCTCGAACCCGATAGCGGCGAATTCCATGCGAGCCTGACCGGCGGCGCGCTCAATGCGCCGTGCCTGCGCTGGCATCAGGATTTCGCGGAGCGCTGCAAGCTGCTCGGCTTCGAGCTGATCCTGTCGCTTTCCTATGAGATGTTCGATGCGCATTGCCCGGTGGACTGGAAGCAGCGCGCCTGGGATGACGCGCCGGCGCTGACTGGCTGGGTGCCGCCTTCCACACTGCTTTCGCCGGCGCACAGCGGAGCGATGGCCTATCTGCAGGCTGTGGCGCGTGCGCTCGCGGGAATCGCCAGGGACGCGGAACTGGCCGTGCGCTTCCAGATCGGTGAGCCCTGGTGGTGGGTGATGCCGGACGGGCGGCCCTGCCTGTATGACGATGCGGCGCGGGCGGCGATGGGATTGGCGCCACCGGAGATCGAATCGGTGCGGGGACCGCTCGACGCGGCACAGATCGCCCTGCTTGATGCGGCAGGCGCGCTGCTGGCGGCGTCGACCGCGGCGATCGGCGCGGCGGTGCGTGAGGAGGCGCCGGATGCCGAATTGTTGCTGCTGGTCTTCCTCCCGACCGCGCTCGATCCGGATGCCCCCGAACTGAAGCGCGCCAATGTGCCGCTCGGCTGGGCGATGCCGGCCTTCGATCGGCTGCAAATTGAGGATTATGACTGGGTGACGAACGGGCAGACCGTCCGCTCGGCCGCCGCGCGGGCAGCGATCAACGGCCGGCTCGGCTACCCTCCGGGCGAACAGCATTATCTGGCTGGATTCGTGCCCGAGGGGCTCGACGAGGCGCAAACGGCCCTCGCCTGGGCCCGCATCGACGATGCCGCCGAAGCGGCGCGGGCGCGCGGTCACGCCGCGACCTTCATCTGGGCGCTGCCGCAGGTGGCGCGGGACGGCTTCACCTATTTCCAACTTTCGGGAGATGGCGACGTGCAGGCTTTTGACGATCTCTCCTTCCCGCTCGACATCGGGCAGCGTGCGCAGGTGGCGCCGAGCTTCTCCACGCGGGTGATCGAGAGCATTTCGGGGCATGAACGGCGCAGCACGATGTGGGCGGACGCGCGGCTGCATTTCGATGCGGGGCCCGGTGTGCGATCCGAGGCCGACATCGCCGCCTTGATCGCCTTCTTTCGTGCGCGGCGCGGCGCGGCGCGGGGCTTCCGTTTCCGCGACCCGTTCGATTTCGCCTCCGGTGCATTCGGCGCAGCGCCCACGGCGCTCGATCAGCTTTTGGGGACCGGCGATGGCCTCGCGACCAGCTTCGTGCTGCGCAAACATTATGGCGAGGGCGGCGAGGCACAGCTGCGCATGATCACGCGGCCGGTCGCGGGTTCGATCCGGATCGCGGTGGATGGCGTGGAGCTGACCGAGGGATGGGCGCATGTCGGGCTCGGCGAGATTGTGCTGGATGTGCCGCCAGCAGACGGCGCCGTGGTGACGGCCGGCTTCCTGTTCGATGTGCCCGTGCGCTTTGCCGAGGACCGGCTGGAGATCGATCGGGAGACCTTCGCGGCCGGCATCGTGCCTTCCGTATCGCTGGTGGAGATACGCGAATGAGCGTGTTTGGTGCGATCCTGGCGCAGCCGCTCTGCGCCTTTGCGTTCTGCTGGCGGCTGGAGCGGCGAGACGGCGTGACGATTGGACTCACCAGCCATGATCGGGCGCTGAGCGTGCGCGGCCTAGTCTATGCGCCTGCGCCGGGCATTACACCGAGCGCCATCCTGCGGAGCGGCGACGGATCGGCGGAGCTGGGCGAAATACGCGGCGCGCTGAGTTCGGCGGCGATCGATGCCGCGGATCTGGATGCAGGCCGCTGGGACGGAGCGACCCTGTTGCTGCATCTGACCGAATGGACGGAACCCGGCGCGCTGTGGCTGGAACTCGCGCGCGGCGAACTCGGCAGCGTCGAGCTGGACGGTGCTTCCTATTCGGTAAGCTTGAACGGCCTCGCGCCCGCTGTGCTCGATCGGCCGGCCGCGCCGGTGACGAGCCCGACATGCAGGGCGCGCCTGGGTGACAGATCATGCCGCGTCGACCTGCGCGCGTTCCAGCGCATCGTCAGCATCGATGAAGCTGCGGAGGACAGGGTGACATGTGCCGCGCTGGCGTCCGCCGCCTATCCCTTTGGACAGTTGCGCTGGCTGGAGGGCGCCAACGCCGGGCTGGTCCAGATGATCGTGGATCAAGAGGAGGACGCTCTGTTTCTGGCCGAGGCGCCGCCTTTCGGGGTCATTCCGGGCACGCGCGCGCTGCTGACGCAGGGGTGCGACAAGCGGCTGGCGACATGCGCGGACCGCTTCGGCAACGCCGCCAATTTCCGTGGCGAGCCGCATCTGCCCGGCATGGATCTCCTCACGCGCTATCCCGGGAGCTGAACAATGATGCTTGGCGAACGGATCGCGGCCGAGGCGCTTGCCCTGGTCGGCGTGCGCTTTCGGCTGCATGGGCGATCGGAGGAGACGGGGCTGGATTGCGTGGGCCTCGTGGCGTTGGCGGCCGATCGCGCCGGCATGCCCATTGCTCGCCTGCCAGCCTATCGGCTGCACGGTACCGGGCGGAGCAAGGCCGAACGGGCGCTTGCGCAGGCCGGCTTCGTGTCGGTCGGAGTGGTGCGCTCCGGCGATGTGCTGCTGGTTGAGAGCGGGCCGATGCAGCTTCATCTCATGATCCACAGCGATGGCGGGCTGATACACGCTCATGCGGGCCTCGGGCGGGTCGTGCTCATGCCGTCGCCGTCGCCCTGGCCAATTCTCGGGCATTGGCGGGCTGACCATTCCGGCAAGGGGGAGTGACATGGCAACATTGGTTCTGACGGCTGTTGGCGGTGCTCTCGGCCAGTCGGTCGGCATCGGTTCGGCAGTGGGTAGCGCGATCGGCGCAATGGCGGGGCATTCGCTCGATGCGCTCATCTTCCGGCCCGGAGCACGGACAGGTCCGCGCCTTGCTGACCTGCAGGTGCAGACCTCGCGCTATGGGGTCTCTCTGCCGCGCCTTTATGGAACGCTTCGTGTTGCCGGCACCGTCATCTGGTCGACGGACCTTCAGGAAGCGAGCGCGACCGAAGGCGGTGGCAAGGGCCAGCCAAGCGTCACGCGCTTCAGCTACTCGGCGAGCTTCGCCGTTGCGCTGTCCGCCCGGCGCATCAGCGCGATCGGGCGCATCTGGGCGGATGGCAATCTGCTGCGTGGCGGGGCGGGTGACTTCAAATCCTCGGTCGGGTCGTTTCGGGTGTATGTCGGGAGCGAGGACCAGCCGGTCGACCCGTTGATCGCGGCCGCCGTCGGCGCGGATCAGGCGTCCGCCTGGCGTGGCTGCGCCTATGTGGTGTTCGAGGGGCTTCAGCTGGAGGATTTCGGCAATCGGATTCCGTCCCTGACGTTCGAAGTGACCGCCGATGATGGGCCGCTCGGCATTTCCGACATTGCAAGCGACCTGACGGAAATGACTGTCGGTTATGTTGGGGATGCGGACGAGCCGGTCCTGTCCGGTTTCGCTGCGGAAGGTGATCTGCGCGATGCGACAAGCGCCCTGATCGACGTCCACGACCTTCTCTGGCGGGAGGAGGAAGGGGAGCTTGCGCTGGTTTCCGGACGGTCGATCGACCGGACCCTGAGTCCGGCGGACGCCATTCTGGCAATCGATGGAGAGCCTGAGCAGGTCGGACGGAAACAGCGCATCCCGCTGGAGACAGTGCCGACGCGTCTGGCGATTCGTCATCATGACCCAGCGCGCGACTTTCAGGTTGGCATACAGACCGCCGAGCGGGCGGGGCCGGGGGTTCGCAGTCAGGAGATCGATCTTCCGGCGGCTCTATCGGCGTACGATGCCCGGCAGTTGGCCGATCGCAAGCTGCGGGGCGCATTGCGGCGGCGGCAGTCGATACAGCGTTCGGTGAGCTGGGAAGCGCTCGATCTTGCCGTGGGCGATGTCGTCGCGCTTGGCGAAGAAGCGGGACGCTGGCTGGTCGAGAGCTGCGATTGGGATGACATGGCAGTGCGTCTGCGTCTGCGCGCCGTGGAGACCGGCTCCCGCCCGGCGGCGGCTGCGGGAGATGCGGGCGGCCTCGTGACAGAGCCCGATCTGGTGCAAGGCCCAACAAGCCTCGCCATTGTCGAACTGCCGGGAGATGGCGTGGCATCCGCGAGTGCGCCCTCGGTCTTCGCGGCCGCAACGGGGGGCAGCGCGGGCTGGCGACGGGCGGCTCTGCTGCGGTTTCGGCCGGAGCTGGACATGGCGGAGCCGATCGGACGGACGGCGCCGCGCGCGGTGTTGGGCGTCGCGCTTGATGCGCTGCCGGAAGGGGCGCCGTGGCGGATCGACCGGCGCGGCAGCGTGGAGATCCTGCTCGACAATGCGGCGGATACGCTCGTCTCGGCGGAGGACGAATTGCTGCTGCAAGGTGCCAATCTCTGCCAGATCGGCGAGGAATTGCTTCAGTTTGGCCTTGCCGAGCCGATCGGACCGAAGCGCTATCGCCTCTCGCGCCTGATCCGGGGATGGCGAGGGACCGAATGGGCTTGCGGCGGTCATGGGGCAGGCGAGCGGTTCGTACTCGTCGATCCGGTGCGGCTGATGCCGATTGAACTGACGTCGGCCGATGTCGGGCGGACGCTCGAACTGCGCGCGATCGGCGGTGGCGACATCGTGCCTGCGGAAGCGGCGTGTCAGATCGATGGACGCGCGATGATGCCGCCTTCTCCGGTGCATGGCCGGATCACCCCGCTTGCGGACGGGGGGCTGAATATTCAATGGGTAAGGCGGAGCCGCCTCGGTTGGGCCTGGGCAAGCGGCACTGATGTGCCGATCGGCGAGGAGCTCGAAGCCTATACGCTTCGGGTGATGGCCGGCCCGACGCTGCTGCGTGAATGGGAAGTCGGAATGCCCGCCGGCATCTATTCGGCGGCAGACCATGCGGATGATCTGGCCGCAGGGACGCCGTGGCCGCTGCGGCTTGAGATCAGGCAGCGCGGCACATGGGGTCTCAGCCTTCCTCTTCCCCTCCCGATTTCCTGCATGTGCCGGCGGGTCCGGCTTCCGACGCAAAGGATGAAATGATGGCGCAGACCGATCGACTTGGAATGCCTCTGCTGGTGCCTGGCCAGGCGCAGAAGGAAGTGAGCCACAATGAGGCCCTGACGATCGCCGATATGGCGATTCAGCTGACCGTGGAAACCGCGGATATCGCCGATCCGCCGGCGGCCCCCGTGGCGGGCCAATGCTGGGTCGTGGCCGAAGGGGCCGTCGGTGCTTGGCTCGGCCGCGACGGCTCCATCGCTGGATGGACGGCGGCGGGATGGATGTTCGTGGAACCGGAAGCCGGCTGGCACGCCTGGGCCCTGGACCGTGAAAACGCGATCCGCTTCGACGGCGCTGGCTGGAACGATGACGCCACTCGATCAGATGGCTTTTACGTCAGCGGCCAAAAAGTGGTGGGCGAGCGACAGTCCGCCATTGCCGCGCCGACGGGTGGAGCGTCGCCTGACGCGGAAGCGCGGGCAGCAATCGCGGCAATCCTGACGACCTTACGCACTCACGGGCTGATCGCTTCCTGAGGGTTCCAGGTGCTGCAGCAATGTCGCACCAGGTCGCGAAAATGATGCGTGGGCGCGTCAAAAGGAGGAAAAAACTGCTGCTGTTCTACAACACGGGAACATGATATGCGGAAGCTTGGCCTGGCCATAGCGCTCGCGTCGACAGCGATGGCCTCTCCAGCGCTCGCCACAGATAAATCATGGTATGTTGGGGCCGATATCGGCGCCCTGATCATGGAAGATGGCGATTCGACTTTTGCCAATGGCGTGACCGCCAAAACCCCCCACAAAACCGGCTATGATGCTGCCGGCTATGTTGGTTACGACTTCGGCATGTTCCGTCTTGAGGCGGAATATTCGCACAAGAAGGCTCGGAACAAGAACAGCACCTATTCCAACGTGACCACGCCCCTGCCCGGCGGCATGGCGCGCGTGGACAGCATCATGCTGAACGGCTTGCTGGACTTCGGTCCCGACGATGGCTTGCAGGGCTTCGTCGGCGGCGGTGCCGGTGTTGCGCGCTCCAAGATCTCGCTGCCGAACACGCGCGATTCCGACAGCGGCTTCGCATGGCAGGCTCTGGCGGGCGTTCGCTATCCGGTGACCTCGAATGTCGATCTGTCGCTGAAGTATCGCTACTTCTCGCACGACAATATCAAGCTCCGGAGCGTTCCGGGCGTCGCGGTCGAAACCGACGTGAAGAGCCACAGCTTCCTGGCTGGCATCGCGTACAACTTCGGTGGTGCTGAGGCTCCCCCGCCGCCGCCTCCCCCGCCGCCTCCCCCGCCGCCCCCACCGCCGCCTCCCCCGCCGCCTCCGCCGCCTCCGCCGGTGGCACAGTGCGCGCCTGGGCCGTATA
>JAFKLU010000109.1 GCA_017304105.1 Sphingomonadales bacterium | reverse complement strand
ATCAAACAGCGCGAAAGGATCAAGCGGCAGACCATCGAACATCGGCGCTTGCAACACCGCAAGCTCGCCGCCTAACATCAACCCCCAGACGAGGCCTACACTCCGCTAATCTACGCAGCGATCTGTGCCAAATGTTGTGACGACGGACAAGCGCACGAATGCCGGGAGCGATCGATTGGATAGCTTGAACCCCGGCGCATTCAGCATTGTTGGCATGGAAGCTCATGATCGCAGCTTAGATTAGTCTGCTCTGTCCCTCCGAAGCCTTGCTTCTTCGTTTCTGACGGCGCTTGAAGGTCCAGGGCGGCTCCGGATTGTCCATCGCCCATAGGCCCCGCCGATCCCGCCGGGCATCGTCTTGCGCCTCGAAGTATTCTGCTTCGCGATCAAATGCATATTGCTCGGTCACCCAAGCCCACCCGTTCACGATCATCTCGAGCTCGATGTTGCGCGTGACAGGGCGCGCTCTCTTGATCGAACCGCCGCCCCGCTTGCCTTCGTGATAATAGTCGACCGTGCCGACGTCCATTTGCGCGGTCAGGAATGCCATGCACAACACCCGCTTGTACGGGTCGATAGGCATGTACCCAGTCGACTCTTTGCCGACTGGGTCGAGGCGAAGCTCCTTGTTCGCGATGAGACCTGCCAAAAAGTCTCTGGCTTCCGGACCGAACGGTTGCTCCATTTCGGGCGCGTCGATGAACGCAAAGCGGAAGGGGACGCGCTCGACCCAAGCCTGGCGATAGGGATGCCAGACGTTTGCCAAGAAGCCGTCACCGTCGAAGACTTTTCGGACAGCCGCCTTCAATACCTCGTCGGGGCCTGCAGGGCCTGGATCATCGGGAACGATGATCATGCCTACCTGCCTCGACGAATGCGGTGCGATCCTTTCTGCTCATCGTTTGCGCGGACTTCGAATGGGCAGACGATTGACCGTTGCCGGGCCAATGGCGGAGCCAAGCAAAGCGCTCGGGATCCTGGCGAAGCAGATATTCACGTATGCGCTGCTGTTCCTGACTGGAAGAGCGCACCAGCAGCCCTCGCAATTCATGGTCGATTGCATGGCGCGGCGCCCCCAGGGTCTCGGCCTTTGCATACCATTCGTGCCCTGTAGGGAGGTCCCCAAGCTCGATGTGGACTGCGCCCAACAGCGTGCATGGCCTGTAGTCACTCGAGGTCAGTTCATGCGCTTCGCTTGCCAGTGCTTTCGCCTCGTCGAGGCGGCGCAGGTCACGCATTGCCCCGCCGCGCGTTGTGGCCAAGGCCGACCTGAGTTTAAGATTTGACCCGTCCCTTGCCAATGCCGCCTCGGTCAGGCGCAAAGCTCGCTCCGGTTCACCAGCCTGACGCCAATGCCCGCTCGCATTCACGGCATTCCAGGGATCACCACTGCTTTCCCATGCTTTGGTCAGGGCTGCGGCTTCCAATGCATGCCAGGCTCTCTGCATCTCGTCGGTCCAGCAGTAATCAGCCTCGGTCTTGAGCCATGCGAGGTCATCGACTCTGAGGCGTTGGCCATTGGCGACTTGCCTGAGAAGCGCCATCACACGCCGATAATCTTCGCTTTCGATATATCCCACGCCGAAGCGCTGTCGCAGCTCCTTGGCTTCTCGCTTTCGACGGAGTGCCGGGTCGTTCGCCATGGCGGCAAAGGTCGCCTTGACGGCAGCCGCCCTGGCCTCAGTGCGTTCCGCCAATTCTGCCGCATCCTTCAGGGCCATGACCGCAGCCTCTTCAATGCGCGCTGCCTGCTCCTGCCCAGCCGCGGCCCGAAACTCTCCTAGGTTTGTCTTACCGTCGGCCAAGGCATTGAGCGCATGCAGGCCGGTCGTCGCGAGAAACTGCCGCTGTAGCGCGGTCACGTGCTCACCTGCATCAATCTTCAAGAGAATCCCGTTCAACCGGGCGCCCAGTTGAGTGGCGCCGGGGAGGTCCTCAAGAAAATAGCGTTCCGCCAGGTCGGCGTGCAGAGATCGTGTCATGGCCCTATTTTACGTTCGTGGTCCTGCGCGCCGAAGATATCTTCAATTCAGATATCGTGCGAGTTTCTATGTGGCACACCGGTCTTTTGGATCTCTTAATGTCTCAAGGCGAGCCCGTCGTATGGCAGCGGGACCTATTGTCTTCTGTTGACATGGCGCTGGAAGAAAAGAAGCTCGACGCCATGCAAAGTGAATCGACCATCCGCCGCCTACATGTCCCGGTATTGCGACCAGAAGACGTGATCCATCACCTCGGATCGCCAACGCATTGGCAGCCAGGTCGTTCTGCCAAATCGGTGGCCGATCTCTGGTTTTCTGCGAACGGGCTTCCGCCTTCAGTGAAATCGGCTCTCGATCATGACCCCGCGTTCAAGGGAGCCACATTGGTCGATGCGTTTTTTGAGCGCCCGGTCGACCTTGGTGATGGTCAGCGACCGAGCCAGACCGATCTCATGGCAATCCTTCGCCTTGATGGGCGTCTTGGCGTTCTGGCCGTTGAGGCGAAGGTGGACGAGACGTTCGGCCCAACGGTCCAGGAGTGGCTTTCAGAGGCAAAAGGGGATGCGACCGCACGCCCAGCCCGCCTGGAGCGGTTATGCCGAATTCTCGATCTCGATACGGCGACGGTCGGGACAATCCGATACCAACTCATTCACCGCACGGCCTCCGCAGTCATCGAAGCCCAACGCTATTGCGCGCGTGATGCAGCGATGATCGTTCAGGGCTTTTGCCCCAAACGCTCTTGGTTTGACGACTACCGGGCCTTTGCCGAGGCCATGGGTTTTCCAGAGGCGCCAGTCGGCACAATCAGTCCGACAAAAGTCTGCGATGGCGTTGAACTGCGGATCGGATGGGTAGCGGAGCCAACCGGTGGCCCGGTTAAGCGGCTCGGGACGGCACGCACCGTTCCTTCGCTCACGGAATTGGGCCGGGTACAGCTGTCGAAATCCTTCTTCATGCGCGACATGCTCTATTCGGAGGTTGCCATGATCCACGGGCTTAACAACGCACCTGATGACCCCGAGCTCGCAATCAAGGCCGGCAAGCGGCTGTGCGAGGAACTGCTCGAACCGCTGCAGGATCACTGGGGGCGGATCGCCATCCGCTCAGCCTACCGCTCGTGCGAGGTAAACAGCTTCTGCAACGAAATGCAGCGCAAGAAGAAGGCCGGCTACACATGCGCGTCCAACGAGAGCAACTACGCTGGGCATATCTGGGATCGTCTTGACGCCGACGGCCACATGGGAGCGATGGCCTGTGTCGTCGTTCCGAGTTTCTGGGCGAAACATCAGGAGCCTGGCGATTGGCGAATCCTTGCGCGCTGGGTGCACGAGAACCTGCCTTACTCGACGCTCTACTTCTTCCCGACTTACTGGGCGTTCAACATCGGCTGGCATGAGCGGCCCGAGCGCACGATCAAGAGCTATGCGGAGCCGGCAGGCATATTCACACCTTGAGACGAAAAACCTCTCAGGCGACATGCAAGTCAGCCCATCGCCTACCGACGACCCGTCCCCCGTTTCTCGTCAGGCTATCGGGCTTCCATGCGGACTATGAAATCCGGGGCACGAAGGCTGGAACTGAGCGAGCGTATTTTTCGAATTCCGTAGGGAACTTCGCGCGGCTTTCCGCCTCCTCTGTGCGGGCCAGCCGTATATACATCCACACAAGAACTGGAAACATCGCTAGCGTCAGCAGCGTTGGCCACTGGAACAGGAAGCCCAGCATCACGAGGATGAAACCGAGGTACTGGGGATGTCGCAATCGCGCATAGGGACCGGTTACAGCGAGCTTGCCTTCACGCTGCGCCTGCCAGAGCACGTGCCACGAGGCGGAAATGAGCCAGAACCCGCCACCGATCAACGCAAAACTGATCAAGTGAAACGGTCCCCAGTGCGGGTTGGCCTTCCAGCCGAACATCATCTCGAAAAGATGTCAGGCATCGTGGGAGAACCAGTCGACGCCCGGGTAGTGCGACTGCAGCCATCCAGAGAAAAAGTAGATCGTAAGCGGAAAGCCATACATCTCCGCGAAGAGCGCGACGATAAACGCGCTGAAGGCGCCAAAGCTGCGCCAGTCCCGCTTCGTCTGGGGTTTGAAGAAGCTAAACGCGAACACAATGAAGATGGCCGCGTTCACGAAGGCGAGGAACCACAGTCCATAGCCCGACATATGCGCGCTCATTTTCTGTGTCCGCCATGGCCATGATGCATAAACAGATGCATGGCAGGGCAGAGCAGGAGCAGCACGAGCAGCAGGCTATTGCCGGCAAGTATGTGCGCCCGATGCTCGTAAGCCAGCAGGAAGGCGATCACGCCCAGGAAGACGAGAAACACCGTTCCCGCGCGTGATCTCCAGAAGCTTGTGCCGGTATGTGCGGGCGACGTATCATGATCGTCGCGTTCATGAGGCTGTTGCATTTTGCTTACCTCTCAGATTCTCGCGCTTCGCAGGCGCAGTGAATTGGTGACGACCGAGATCGACGATGCGCTCATGGCAAAGGCGGCAAACATCGGGCTGATCAGCATGCCGAAGAAGGGATAGAGCAGGCCCGCCGCGACCGGCACGCCGGCGGCATTGTAAATCAGCGCGAAGAACAGGTTCTGCCGGATATTGCGCATGGTCGCTCGCGCGAGGCGGCGAGCGCGAACGATCCCGTCAAGATTGCCCTTCACCAGTGTGATGCCGGCGCTTTCGATGGCGACGTCCGCGCCTGTGCCCATGGCAATGCCAACGTCGGCCTGCGCGAGCGCAGGAGCATCATTGACGCCGTCACCGGCCATGGCGACCTTGCGCCCTTCGGCCTGAAGCTCCTGGATAATGCGTGCCTTGTCTTCGGGGAGAACATCGGCGCGGATCTCGTCGATGCCGAGCCGTGCGGCCACTGCCTTGGCGGTGCGCTCATTGTCGCCCGTCGCCATGATGATGCGAAAGCCCAGCTCATGGAGCGCCTTCAAGGCATCGGGTGTGGTTTCCTTGACCGGGTCGGCGACGCTGACGAGGCCGGCAACGGCGCCGTCCAGCATGACAAACATCACCGTCTCGCCCTGGTCGCGGTGGGTATTGGCCTTCTCTGTCAGTTCGGCCGCTTCGAGACCAAGGTCGGTGACAAGCTTGAGATTGCCGAGCGCGACGCTCTTGCCGTCGACTACGCCTTTCACGCCCTTGCCGGTGACCGCCTCGAAGTCGCTGGCTTCGCCGAGAGCCACGCCGCGTTCTTCAGCGCCCGCGACGATCGCTTCAGCCAGCGGATGTTCGGACCCCCTCTCAAGCGTTGCCGCAAGGCGCAGAACCTCGGCTTCATCGTGTCCCGGCTCGGGCAGGACGGATACCAGCCGCGGCTTGCCTTCGGTCAGGGTACCGGTCTTGTCGACCATCAGGGTATCGATCTTCTCGAAGCGTTCGAGGGCTTCGGCGTTCTTGATCAGCACGCCTGCCTGCGCGCCGCGGCCGGTCGCCGTCATGATTGACATCGGCGTGGCAAGGCCAAGCGCACAGGGGCAGGCGATGATGAGGACGGCAACGGCCGCGATCAGCGCATAGGAGAGCGCGGGAGCCGGACCCCAGAAGGCCCATCCGATGAAGGAGAGGAGAGCAATGCCGATGACAACCGGCACGAACCATCCAGAAACCTTGTCGGCATATTTCTGGATCGGTGCGCGCGAGCGTTGCGCATTGGCGACCATCTCGACGATCTGCGAGAGCATGGTATCGGCACCGACGCGGGTTGCTTCGATGACCAGACTGCCGGTCCCGTTGATTGTGGCGCCAGTCACAGAGTCGCCCGCGACCTTCTCCACCGGAACGGGTTCGCCGGTGATCATGCTCTCATCGACCGAGGAACGACCATCGGTGACGACGCCGTCGACCGGCACCTTGTCGCCAGGTCGCACTCGCAGGTGGTCGCCGACCAGCACGTCCTCGAGGGGAATTTCCTCTTCGCTGCCATCCTCGCGGATCACGCGTGCGGTCTTGGCGGCAAGATCGAGCAGCGCGCGGATCGCCTTGCCGGTTCCCTCGCGCGCACGCAGTTCCATCACCTGGCCCAGCAGCACAAGCGTGACGATGACCGCCGCCGCCTCGAAATAGACCCCGACATGGCCTTCAGCATCGCGGAAGCCGTCGGGGAATATGCCCGGCGCCAGGACCGCGACGACACTGAAGGCCCAGGCGGCCATTACCCCCATGCCGATCAGCGAGAACATGTTGAGGTTCATCGTGCGGAAGGAATTCCAGCCGCGCACGAGGAATGGCCAGCCACACCACAGGACGACGGGTGTGCCGAGTAACAGTTCGATCCAAAGCGTGTTGCGCTCCCCGAAGATATCTCTGACGCCGCCAAGGCCAAGATACGGTCCCATGGTGAAGACCAGCAGCGGGAGGGTCAGGACGGCGCCGATCCAGAAGCGCCGCGTGAAGTCGACCAGTTCGGGATTGGGCCCTTCGTCGGCCATAGCAGCGGATTCGAGTTCCAGCCCCATGCCGCAGATCGGGCAGGAACCTGGCTTCGTCTGCCGAACCTGCGGATGCATCGGGCAGGTGTAGACCGTCCCGGAATATCCAGCCGGCACCTTGTCGTAGCGCTTGTTGTCGGCTCCATCCCCGGCGTCTGCGGCATGGCCATGGTGGCCATGGCAGCAGGCGTGCCCGTCCTTCGCCTGCTCGCTACCTTCGGGCACGAGATGCATCCCGCACTTGGGGCAGTCTCCCGGCCCCTCCTGCCGCACTTCGGGGTGCATCGGGCAAGTGTAGACCGTATGCTCGTTTGCCTCGTGGCGCTGGTGATGGGTGTGGTCGTTCATGCAAGTCACCTTGTCGTTCGTGCTGCAGCCCGCCGGGTTGGTGGATTGGCGGCTAGCAGGTCGCTGGCAGCATCAGCCAGTGCCTGCTCAAGTGATACCGCATTGCTGGCATGCGGAATGGAGTTCGTCGTGACGACCCGTCCTGCGCCCGCCGCAAGGATATCGTCATGGGCATCGCCGGCAAACACAGCATGGATCACGAGGCAGATGGGCGGCCTCGTTCCTGCTGCGAGCAGTCGCTCGATTGCCTGGATCAGTGTCCGTCCCGACGAGGCAATATCATCGAGAATCACCGGTGTTCCGGCCAGCAGCGCCTCACTGTGCGGTACGCTGACCTCGACGATGCGATCACCGCTTCGGCGCTTATCGAGCACTTCATAGGGCCGGTCCGCCAGCCGGGCGACTTCAGCCACCCATTGCCGGCTTTCGCTGTCGGGGCCGATCAGCACCGCATCGGGCACGTTCTTGGCTAGCCAATCGGCGAGCAAAGGAGCAGTCTCGATCCGGCGTACTGGAATGTCGAACAGGTCTTCGAGCGAATGGATCCGGTGCAGATGCGGATCTGCCGTCACCAGCCAGTCGAAGCATTCCTCCAGGAAGCGGGCAAACAAGGGGGCGCTGACCGCCTGGCCTTCGGCAAATCGCCGGTCCTGCCGCATGTAAGCGAGATAGGGCGCGATCAGTCCGACGCGGCGAGCACCCAGTTCCCTGGCTGTCTCTGCTGCAAATCGCAGCGGCAGGGCCAGCGGATCGGGATCGCGCAGGGTGGCGAGAATTGCGACATCCTTGCCAGCAAGGTCGCCAGGCAAGGTAACGAGGCTCTCGCCGTCCGGAAATCGGTGAAGATCGACTTCTCCCACCTGCGCTCCGGCTCGCGCAGCGATGGCTTCGCCCAAGGGCAGCATGCCGGGAAAGGCCAGGATATGGGTCATGGCGCCTCTCTGATCCGGAAGGGAGAAGCGCCCGCGCCGGCATAGTCCAGTGCCCAGCCAAGTTCACCCGGCGTTTCCGCGTGTATCTCGTAGATCGGCTGGCCTTCCTCGACCACATCGCCCGGCCTTGCGAGCAGGCGCACGCCTGCATGCTTGCGGCCCGGAGCACCGGCCAGTTTCGCGATCTTGGCAATGCGGCGGTTGTCGATCTCCCTGATTACGCCACCAGTCATTGCCGTTTCGATGGATTGGTGAGGCGCGCTGCCCGGTTCGCGAAATCCGCCCTGGGCCTCGCAGATCGACAGGAATTTCGCTTCGGCCGCGCCGCTGTCGAGGAGGTTTTTTGCCCTGTCGCGGCCATTTCCGCCGTTCGCTTCGGCCAGGTCGAGAAGAGCGCCCGCCAGGTCCAGCGCCCTTTCGCGCAGGTCCATCGGAGCATCAGGATTACGCCTCAGGACCGCAAGCAGATCGTGGGCCTCGAGCGCCGGGCCGATCCCGCGTCCGACCGGTGCCGATCCGTCACTGACATGGATCCGCAGCGTGAGGCCGATCGACTGGCCGACAGCATGCAGGCGCTCGGACAGTGTTCGTGCGGCTGCATCCGATCGGACCTTGGCGGTAGGACCCACCGGCATGTCGATCAGCACATGGGTTGAGCCCGCTGCGGCCTTCTTGGAAAGCACGCTGGCGACAAGCTGGCCCTCGCTGTCGAAGTCGAGCGGCCGCTCGATCCGGATCAGCAAATCGTCGGCGGGACTGAGATCGAGGCCGCCGCCCCAGACGACGCAGCCGCCTTCGCTTTCGACCACTCGGCGCATGGCGGCAATGTCGAGTGCGACCGGCGCCAGGACTTCCATCGTGTCGGCGGTGCCCGCTGGCGAGGTTATCGCGCGGCTCGAGGTTTTGGGAATGCAAAATCCCGCGGCAGCAACGATTGCCACGACAATAGGAGTGGTTCGGTTGCCCGGCAGTCCGCCCACGCAATGCTTGTCGAGGACCAACCCCGCACCCCAGTCAAGCGTCTTGCCCGCGCCGTGCATCGCCCGCGTGAGGGCGATCGTTTCGGCAATATCGAGGCGGTCACCGGCACAAGCCGTGATGAAGGCGGCAAGATCGAGATCGGACAGGCGGTGCGCCACCGTATCGTTGATGATGGCCTGGCATCCAGCCGCATCGAGGCGCTGCCCGTAGACCTTGGAACGGATCGCGGAAGCCGAGGCCGGCGGCTCCGGATGCGAGAAGGTGACGAACTCGCCGTCGTCGGCCTTGAGCGCGGTCCAGGCGGCTTCACTGAGGGCAGCTGTATCGGGCGGCAGCCAGTCAGCATCGGTAACCACATTGAGCGCGGCAACGATTGACCGCTGGCCGTGCGTTATCTCGACCCGGGTCAGGACAGAGAAACCCTCCGACCGGCACAGGTGGCAGTCTTCGCGCATATAGACCACAGGCTGCCGGTACGTGTCGATGCCAGCGCGCACGATTGGTATCGAGTGAATATCACCCGTCATTTCGGACGCTCCAGGCTGATCCGTTCGAGGTGTTCCGGAACGCGAACCCTCCAGCCAAGCTCGTGGTCGATCCGGTAGCGCAGGGCATCCGCGCTGTCGGGTTCGCCGTGGGTCACGTAGGTAATTTCCGGAGACTTGGCCTGCCGCATCCAGGATAGCAGTTCGTCAGCGTCCGCGTGGCCGGACATGCCCTCGAGCTGGATCACCTCGGCCAGGATGTCGATCTCGCGCCCGAAGAGCCGCAGATGCCGCCCGCCCCTGGCGAGGACGGCTCCCCTCGTGCCACCCGCCTGGAAGCCGCTCAGCACGATCGCGTTCTTGGGGTCAGGACCAAAGCTGACCAGATGATGCAGGACGCGGCCGCCCGCGAGCATGCCGCTCGCGGAAATGATGATCATCGGTCCGTTGCGGCGGTTGAGCTCCTTCGATTCCTCGACCGTGCGCACGCGCTCGGCGAGATCGAACATGGCTTTGCAGTCGTCCCAGCTGACGTGATGCTCATCATGGTGATTGTGGTAGATTGCAGTCGCGTCCACACCCATCGGACTGTTGAGGTAGACCGGCACGTAGGGAATGGCGCCCCGCTCGCGCAGCTGCGCAATCTGCAGCATCACGCCCTGGATCCGGCCAACGGCAAATGCCGGAATGACAATCACACCGCCGCGCCGTGCGACCCGGTTGATGACATCGGCGAGCTCCTGCTCCGGATCGACATGGCCGTGCGTGCGATTGCCGTAGGTGGATTCGGTCACAAGAATGTCCGCACCCTCGAACGGGCGGGAACCACGCATCAACGGATCAGCCTCACGACCGACATCCCCGCTGAAATGGACCGTCCGGCCATCGACGGTCACCTGGATCTGCGCTGCGCCGAGCAAGTGCCCGGCGGGGATGAAGCGCGCCGAAATGCCGTTCCCGAGATCCAGTGTCCGATCGAACGGCGTTTCCCGGAATAGCTCCAGCGCTGCGCGGGCATCTTCAAGCGTGTAGAGCGGCTTGGGGTTCGCGTGCCTGGAATACCCCTTGTGCTTCGCATAACGGGCCTCTTCCTCCTGCAGGTGTCCGCTATCGGGAAGCAGCAGGCCACACAGGGCGACGCTGCCATGGGTGCAGTGGATCCGGCCGCGGAATCCCTGCTTGACCAGAGCCGGCAAGTAGCCCGAATGGTCCAGGTGGGCGTGGGTCAGGACCACCGTATCGATTGAGGCCGGGTCGACGGGAAACGGAGCCCAGTTGCGGTCGCGCAATTGCTTGTAGCCCTGGAACAGGCCGCAGTCGACGAGCACGCGCTGGCCATTGGACTCGACCAG
>JAFKLU010000108.1 GCA_017304105.1 Sphingomonadales bacterium | reverse complement strand
ATCAGACCCGCAATCGCTACCGCCAGATGGCGCTTGCCGGGGCGCAGGCGCTGGTCGTGCCCTCCAACCAGCTCGCCCATATCGCGCAGAAGGAATGGCACCAGCGCGCGGAGAAGGTCCATCAGATCCCCAACGGCATTGACGTGGCTGCTTATGCGGGCCGCCGTCCTGCCGCGGCCATTCCGGGGCTGGTTCCGGATGGGCGGCTCGTCGTCGGCGCGCTTGCTGCCCTGCACCCGGTCAGGAATTTGCGGCTGCTGGTGCGCGCGGTGGCGCCGCTCCGGGAGAGGCTGCGCCTTGTCATCGTGGGCGAGGGCGAGGAGCGCGATGCGATCCATGCCGAGGCGCGCGCGCAGGGGATGGACGACATCGTGATGCCGGGCTTCCTGCCGCATCCGCAGGACTATATCGGCGCTTTCGATATCTTCGCGCTCTCGTCGGACAGCGAGCAATTCCCGGTCTCGCTGGTGGAGGCGATGGCGGCGGGGCTGCCCGTGGTTTCGACCGATGTGGGCGATGTCGCGGCCATGATCGCCGCGGGGAACAGGCCCTTCATCGTCCCTGCGGGGGACGGGTCCGGGTTCACGGCCGCACTGGAGAGGCTGGCCGACGATCCGGGCCTGCGCGCCGCGCTGGGCGAGGCCAATCGCAAGCGCGCCATGCTCTGCTTCGATGAAAAGGTGATGTTCGCGCTCTACGCCCGCTTGTACGGCGAAATGATCGGCGCGGACAAAGCCCTGATTTGAGTTCGTCGCTTTTTTCGCGCCGTTCTTGCAAAATGCTGCTATGAGGCGCCCCTCGCGCGGGTCCGGACGCCTGCGCGTGGGGCGACTGAGGAGTTACAATTGTTCAAGGGCTTGAAGCCGATCGTCTATGGCGGTCGCGAGGTGTGGCCGCTGGTCGAGGGCGGAAAGGGTGTCGCAGTCTCGAACCACATGAGCTCAGGAGCCTGGGCCGCAGCTGGCGGCATCGGCACCGTTTCCGCCGTCAATGCAGACAGCTATGACGAGAATGGCGAAATCATTCCGCAGATTTATCATGGCCGCACGCGGCAGCTCCGTCACGAGGAGCTGGTCGCCTATGCCATCGAGGGTGCCGTGCAGCAGGTGCGCCGGGCCTTCGACATCGCCGGCGGCAAGGGCGCGATCAACATCAACGTGCTCTGGGAAATGGGCGGTGCGCAGCGCGTGCTGCAAGGCGTGCTGGAGCGCACCAAGGGCATGGTCGCCGGCGTGACCTGCGGCGCTGGGATGCCTTACAAGCTGAGCGAGATCGCCGCGCAGCATGGTGTCAGCTATCTGCCCATCGTCAGCTCCGGCCGCGCCTTCCGCGCGCTGTGGAAGCGCGCCTATCACAAGGCTGCTGAGTGGCTGGCGGCGGTGGTCTATGAGGACCCCTGGCTGGCCGGTGGCCATAACGGCCTCTCCAACGCCGAGGACCCGACCAAGCCGGAAGATCCCTATCCCCGCGTCAAGGCGCTACGCGACACGATGCGCGAGGGCGGCATCAGCGACGATGTGCCCATCGTAATGGCCGGCGGCGTCTGGTATCTGCGCGACTGGAACGACTGGATCGACAATCCCGAGCTGGGCGCGATCGCATTCCAGTTCGGCACCCGGCCGCTGCTGACCAAGGAAAGCCCGATCCCGGATGACTGGAAGGCGAAGCTGACGACGCTCAATGAGGGCGATATCCTGCTGCACCGCTTCTCGCCGACCGGCTTCTATTCCTCGGCGATCCGCAATCCCTTCCTGCGCGAGCTGGAGGCACGCTCGGAGCGGCAGATCGCTTTCTCGATGGAGGAAGCGGGCGATCATACGCATCAGCTCGATGTCGGCATCAAGGGTCGCAACTTCTGGGTGACGCGCAACGACCTGCTGCGTGCGCGCGAATGGGTGCTGCAGGGCTTCACCAGCGCGCTCAAGACGCCGGACAATACGCTCGTCTTCGTCACCGACGAGGAGCGCGCCGAGATCCGCAAGGACCAGGCCGACTGCATGGGCTGCCTCTCGCATTGCGGCTTCTCGTCCTGGAAGGACCATGACGATTTCTCGACGGGCCGCCTCGCCGATCCGCGCAGCTTCTGCATCCAGAAATCGCTGCAGCAGGCAGTGCACGGCGGCGATCTCGATCGCAATCTCCTCTTCGCCGGCCACGGTGCCTATCACTTCAAGCAGGACCCCTTCTATTCGAACGGGTTCGTGCCGACCGTGAAGCAGCTCGTGGACCGCATTCTGACCGGGGACTGATGAGCATGATGCGCGCACCCGACATGCCTGGCCTCGCCGTTCTTCGCTATCGCGCGGCGGATTATCAGGTCATCCGCCCCGGCCGCTTCGTCATCTGCGCGGTGAGCGGCGTGGAGATTCCAATCAGCGAACTCGCTTACTGGAGCGAGGCGCGGCAGGAAGCCTATAGAAGCGCTGTCGAAGCGACCAAGGCGCTGTCGAGCGAGTAGAGCGTTCCGGCCATGCGGTTCCTGTTGTTCGCCGGCGTCGCGGCCGTGTTCGCCGCTGCCGGCGCCCCGGCGCAGCTCCAGATCAACGGTGGGCAGGTGCCGACCGTCAATCCCTGGGATGCCCTGACAGGCGCGTTCGGGAAGACGGTGCGCACGGAAGGGTGCGCCGAGGAGCCCTGCACCATCGAGGCGATCGTGCTCGACAATCAGGCGGTGGGAGACTGCCTGGAGGAAGTGACCGCGATGGACGGCTATTATACCGTCGATGGCAGGCTCACCTACGCGGCCGAGGTCGCGCTGAAGATCGATGCGCAGGCCATCGCCGCGACGCGCTATTATCGGGGGCTGATCCGCATGCCCGGCCCCGGCCCGCAGCGGCTCTGCGTTCGCCGCAGCATGACGGTGGCGGGGATGCGCTATGATTTCGGCATCGACCGGCCGGAAAGTGCCGAGCAGCTCGCGCAGGCGACGCGGGTGTCCATGTTGCAGAACCGCTCGGCCATCGAGATGCGCCTTGCGCCCTTCCTCGCCGAGCGCGCCAATCGCGCGTCGCTCAACCGGCGCGATGCCGACCCGGCCGAGCTGATCTTCCAGAGCCGCGGCACGATGCCGATCGCCATGTCCGTGCGCTCCATCGGGTCCCGCCTGCCGATCAGCCTCGCGGGGAGGCAGATCGGCGCGACGGACAAGAGCCTGACGGTGCAGCCCCGGCTGATCCCGGACATCACCGTCATGCGGGACGGCAAGGCGACGCCCATCGCGGACTGCAAGCCGAGCGTCGAAGGAGCGCTGCTGGTCGTCACCTGCTGAGCGGCGGTGGCCAGCTGAGATGCCCTGGCGAGGGCGCCTCGCCTATTTCGCGTCCTCCAGCTTTTCTGTCTGCTGATATTCCACCGCCAGCGACGGGTCGCAATCATAGGGGAAGACATGTTCGCCTTCCCGCTTCACCCACTGGATGTAGCGCGCGCCGGCATTGTCGAGCACGGCCGGGTCCTCGAACCATTGCGTCGCCATCAGCTTCTTGCCGTCCGGACTGAGCTTGTAACGCTCGACCACGTGGATCTGGTCGCTGTGGTCTAGGCCGTTGTTGGTGATCGTCGCCGGCGCGAAATGGGTCGTGTCGACCACCAGCTCATCGCCCTCCCAGTGACCGATCGAATGGCCAGTCTTGCTGTGCGGCGCGCTTTCGGGCGGATGCTTGCCGTCCATGAACACGATGCGCACCTGATCGAAATATTCATATTTGAACACGATAAGCTGCGGCGTCTGGTAGATTTCGACGGGGAAGGGCCCCTGGATCGAATAGACCAGCGAGGGGGCCGCGCAGACCCGCTGCAGGGTCATCTCGTCCTCCGGCTTCCATTTTTTCGCCTTGGCGAGCGCATCGGGCTTGGGCTTGAGGCCGCCATATTCCCCGCTGGGATATTCATTGGCGCCAGTGTCGCCGAGCACGGCCGTGTTCGGCGGCAGCTTGGCCATGAGCGCGGGATCGCCGGTCTTGGGCTGCACGTCGAGCGCCCAGAAGCCGGACAGATCGGGCGGTCCCGCAAGCGCGGGGAAGGCGAACAGCACCAGCGACAGGGCGGAGCCCCGGATCCATTTCATCATCTCTCTCCCGTTAATTTCTGGCCCGTCTGCCCTCAGCCTGTTGAAAGGCGGCCTTTCCACAAGCTGAGGGGAGCGGATCTATGCTGGGCCCGGCCTCTCAGCGGTCCGACTGGCCGAACGGCTGCTGGCCGATGGGCTTGCCCGTGGCATCAAAGGCCTGGCGCAGCCGCATATAGGGCTTGCCGTCGCGCGAGGTCCAACCTTCGATCGTGACGACATCGCCCGGCTTTACGCTGCTGCGCGTCCAGCCGCGCCGCATCAGCATCACCGGCGCATTGGTCTCGGCGCGCCATTTCTGGACCTTGCCGTCCGCGCCGCGCACCTCGAAGCCGATCGTGCCGTGCGGATTGGTGAAGTGGAAATCAGTGACGGTACCCTTGAGCTTCACCAGCCGCTCCGGATCGAAGAACGCCGCGAAGCTGTGATGCGCGACGGCAGCGCCGGAAGCCGTCAGTGCCAGCGCGAACGCGGGCAGAACCACCTTTGTTTTCATGCTTGAACTCTCTCTCCTGCAACGGGCAACCTCTGGCGACAATGGTTGAGCGCGACAAGCATTTTCGGTGCCGAGGGCGCGGCATTTTGCTCGGGGTCGGAGGTATGATCGAGCCTGCTTTTCGAGCGGGCGGGCGCCGGTCCGCCCGGCCGGGATTACACCCAGCCTTCGAGGATCTGGTCAGGCGGCCGGTCGCCGCCGACCCACATGCGGAT
Source organism: Sphingomonadales bacterium (assembly GCA_017304105.1). Taxonomy (GTDB): domain Bacteria; phylum Pseudomonadota; class Alphaproteobacteria; order Sphingomonadales; family Sphingomonadaceae; genus Sphingobium. The sequence goes on along the minus strand of JAFKLU010000108.1, from coordinate 14,979 downwards.
GTTCGTGATGACCCGCTCGCCGGTGGCGATCCGCCCCTCGAAGGTGGCCGAGCCCATATGCGGGGTCAGGACCACATTGGGGAGGGCGAGCAGGCGCGGATCGATTTCCGGCTCGAATTTCCAAACGTCCAGCCCCGCCCCGGCGAGGCGCCCAGCCTCCAGAGCCTCGACCAGCGCCTCCTCGTCCACGATGCCGCCGCGCGAGGCGTTGATGAGATAGACGTGCGATCCCAGCAGGCCGATGCGGCGCCGGTCGATGAGGTTGCGGCTCTCGGCATTGAGCGGGGTATGGATGGTGAGGATGTCGATGCGGGCAAGCATCTCGTCCAGGTCCTCGTGCCAGGTCGCGGCGAGCTGCGCCTCCAGCACCGCAGGCACGCGGTGGCGATTATGATAATGGATCGAGAGGCCGAAGGCGCGCGCGCGCATGGCCACTGCCTGGCCGATGCGGCCCATGCCCACGATGCCCAGCGCCTTGCCGCCGATGCGGTGGCCCAGCATGCTGCTCGGGCTCCAGCCGGTCCACTGGCCCGATCGCACGAGCTTGTCGCCCTCGGCGAGACGGCGCGGGACGGAGAGGATGAGTGCCATCGTCATGTCGGCCGTGTCTTCGGTCAGCACGCCGGGCGTGTTGGTGACGATGATGTCCTTCGCGCGCGCCGCCTGCAGCGCGATGTGGTTCACGCCCGCGCCATAATTGGCGATGAGCTGGAGGCGCTCGCCGGCGCTGGCGATTAGTTCGGCGTCGATCTCGTCCGTGACGGTGGGCACGAACACGTCGCAATCCTGCATCGCGGCGTGGAGCGTGGCGCGGCTCATCGGCTGGTCGTCGGGATTGAAGCTCGCGTCGAAAAGCTCCGCCATGCGGGCTTCCACCGCCTGCGGCAAACGCCGCGTGACGACGACACGGGGGCGGGCTGGCCGGGGACGCCTTGGCATGGGGCGGGGGATGCCCGCAGCGCCCGGCAAAGGTCAAGCGGCAATTATGTTGTGCGTAAAACCGGATTGCCGCTCCGGTCCCGGTTGAAGGCGCGCGCCCGCCATGGCAGAAGCGCGCCCATGCACACCGGCAAGGGACGATTTTTCGCTTTTTTCTCCGCCACCCTTGCGCTCACGGCCATGGGAGCAAGCGACGCGCGCGCGCAAAAGCCCAGCAAGCCCGTGCCTTATTGGGCCTCGCTGTCCAAGGGCGATGCGCGCATGCGGGTGGGGCCGAGCCTCGATTATCCGGCGAGCTGGATCTACCGCCGCAAGGATCTGCCGGTGAAGGTGGTCGAGGTCTATTCCAACTGGCGCAAGATCGAGGACCCGGACGGCACGCAAGGCTGGATGCACGTGCGCCTGCTGAAGGACGAGGCGACCGCGATGGTGAAGGGCGGCATGGCCGACATGCGCGAGCGCCCCTCGGCCGGGGCGAAGCTGCGCTTCCGGCTGGAGCCGGGCGTGGTCGGCCGGCTTTCGGGTTGTAGCAACGGCTGGTGCGATTTCGAGGTGGATGGCCAGCGCGGCTACGTGCCGGTCAGCAGCCTGTGGGGCGCTGTCCAGTAGGAGCGGCTGTCGCTGATTACCGGCGGAAAAGCGCTTGCTCCGTGCGCGGGCGAGTGCAAGACAGGGAGCATCGGCGTTCGTCAAGATAGGGGTGGCGCGCTTGCTTTTGTCTCGCAGCTACGCGCCATCGCCGGACCTGGCCGGCCATGTCTTCCGGCATTATGTCTTCCACGCGCAACTGCCGCCCGATTTTCTGCTCGTCGACAAGCTCATGTCCGAAATGCCGTTCGTCCGCATTCTGCTGCAGGGCGACTGGGCGGCGGAGACGGGGCCGGATGAATGGTCTACTTTCGGGCCGATCCTGCTGATGGGATCAAACAGCACGCCCTGGCGGGTGCGGGTGAAGGGGCCGTTCCTCGTGGTTGGCGTGGCGTTTCGGCCAAGCGGCTGGGCGGGCCTGTTCGAGCAGCCGGCGCGTGAGATGGCGGACCGCGCCGCGCCATTGCCGGCCTTTTGGGGTCCGCTCGGCGAGCGGCTCCACCGCGAAGTGGAGGCCGCCAATGATGACGATCGTATCGTGAAGGTGATTGAGACCGTCATCCGCGAGCGGCGCGCGGCGCTGGGAGGTCCCCCGCCCTCCGTGCCCATGGCGGCCTTCGAGAAGATCGCCCGCAACGACAGCACGATCCCCGTGGCGGAGGCGGCGCGGCAGGTCGGCCTTTCGGTCCGGCAGTTCGAGCGGCATTGCTATGCGAGCTTCGGCCACAGTCCCAAGGTGATCCTGCGCCGCAGCCGTTTCCTGGACATGGCGCAGGCGATGCGCGGCTTCTCCGAGCCGAGCGCGGAGCAGCTGGCGGCACTGCGCTATTTCGACCAGAGCCACCGCAATCGCGAGTTCAGGCACTTCTTCCAGCTGACGCCGGGCCAGTTCGAGAAGGTGACGACGCCGCTGTTCACCGCCGGGCTGAAGCTGCGGGCGGACGGGCTGGCCTGAAATCCGGTTTTCCGCCGGGAGGGCGATTACCGGAAAAGCGCCGCCGCCTCCCGAGCCAGCGCTTCCACCTTCGCCGGGTCAAGCGGTCCCCTGGGCACCACCCAGCTCCCGCCGACGCAGCCCACGAACGGTTGCGCCAGCCATTCCGGCGCGGTCTCGGCGCTGATGCCGCCGGTCGGGCAGAAGCGGACCATGCCGAAAGGCGCGGCCAGTGCCTTGAGCGCCGGCAGCCCGCCGCTGGTCGAGGCCGGGAAAAACTTGAACCGGTCGAGCCCAAGATCCAGTCCGCGCATGATGTCGCCTGCCGTCGCGACGCCGGGCAGGAAGGGGGTGCCGCTCGCGATCACCGCCTTGCCGAGCGGCTCCGTGAGGCCGGGCGAGACGATGAACTGCGCGCCGGCGTCCAGCGCCTGATCGAGCTGGGCGGGATTGAGCACGGTGCCAGCGCCCACCACGGCGCCGGGCACGCGCGCCATCTCGCGCATCACATCGAGCGCTGCGGGCGTTCGCATGGTCACTTCGAGCGCCGGTAGGCCGCCTGCGACCAATGCCTGCGCCAGCGGCGCCGCGTCGGCGACATTGTCCACGATCAGCACAGGGATAACCGGCGCCAGCCCCATCACGTCATCGACATTCCTCATCCCGTCCTGCTCTCCCGATAGGCGGCGGCCGCGCCATATAGTCCGATTTCCGGGTGGGTGGCGAGCCGCACCGGGATGGTCCGCATCAGCGCCTCATAGCGGCCCTTGGCGGTGAAACGGGAGTGGAATCCGCTCTCGTTGACGAGGAAATCGCGCATCCGCTGCGTGAGCCCGCCGGCCAGCACCACCGCCTTTGGCCCGTGCGCCAGGGCGAGGTCGCCCGCGACGGAACCGAGCGACAGGCAGAAGCGCTCCAGTGCCTGGCGGGCCAGCGCGTTGCTCCCGTCCAGCGCCGCGCTCCACAGGTCCGCGTCGGAGAGAAGCTCGACCTTCTCGTGCGTGAGGGTGGCGAGCGCCCTGTACAGGTTGTTAAGCCCCGGCCCCGCGCAGATCCGCTCGGTCGAGACGCGGCGATATTGCTGCCGGAGCAGATCGAGCATCTGCGCCTCAAGGCCATCCAGCGGGGCGAAGGGCGTGTCGGGGCCGAACAGCAGGGGCAGTTCCCCGTTCGGGAGCCGCGCCACCGCATGCGCCACTGCCGCGAAATCATTGACCAGCCGGACCTGCGCAAGGCCCAGCTCCTGCGCGAGTTGAGCGGGGCGGATCGTCCAGCTCGAATTGGTGAGCTTGATGACCTCCTGCGCGATGGGCGCGGCAAAGGCTATGCTCGCTTTGTCCGGCAGCTTGCCGCCCTCATCGGCGGCAAAGCGCTGCCAGCAGGCGGCGAGGTTCGGATGGTCCGCAACCTTGTATTTGCGCACCGCGCCCAGCGTGGGCGTGCCGCGCGCGTCGAGTGTCGCGCGGGCAAAGCGGGCATTGGTTCCGCCGATGTCGGCGGCAATGAGTTCGGTCACGTGTCGGCGTCCATCGCGGCGAGTATGGGCGACGCGCCGGCTTCGGCGAGATCGCTATGGTGGCGGAACAGGGCGAAGAGCTCGCGGCCCGTGTCGAACGGCGGGGGCGGGGCCTCGGCCAGTTCGCGCGCGTCCCATTCCGCAACGTCGACCAGTGCTTCGAGCCTGCCTTCGTCGGCGCTCACCCGCACCAGATCGCCATCGCGCAGCTTGCCGAGCGGACCGCCGCCCAGTGCCTCGGGCGAGAGGTGGATGGCGGCGGGCACCTTCCCGCTCGCGCCGGACATGCGCCCGTCCGTCACCAGAGCCACCTTGAAGCCGCGATCCTGCAGCACGCCGAGCGACGGGGTGAGCTTGTGCAGCTCTGGCATTCCATTGGCACGCGGGCCCTGGAAGCGCACGACCACGATGACGTCCCGGTCCAGCTCGCCCGCCTTGAAGGCCGCGAGCACCTGATCCTGATCCGAAAAGACGCGCGCCGGTGCCTCGATCGTCCAGCGCGAAGGGTCGACGGCGCTCGTCTTCATCACGCAACGGCCGAGATTGCCGACCAGCAGCCTCATGCCGCCGTCCGGGCTGAAGGGATTGGAAACGGGGCGCAGGATCGTGTCATTGCCCGGCGCGGTGGGCGGCTCGTCCCAGACCAGCGCATCGTCGACGAGCATCGGCATGCGGCCATAATCGGCGAGGTCGGTCCGCGCGACCGTCAGGATGTCGCGGTGGAGCAGGCCGTTGTTCAGCAGCTCGGTAATGATCCACGCCATGCCGCCGGCGGCGTGGAAGGCGTTCACATCGTCCGCGCCATTGGGATAGACGCGCGCCAGCAGCGGCACCACGGCGCTCAGCTCGGCAAGGTCTGTCCAGTCGATGCAGATGCCTGCCGCGCGGGCGATGGCGGGCAGGTGGATGGCATGATTGGTCGATCCGCCGGTTGCCAGCAGGCCCACGGCGGCATTCACGATCGCCTTCTCATCCACGCAGTGGCCGAGCGGGCGATAGTCGTCCCCATCCCAGCCGATCGCCGCGACCCGATGCACCGCCGCGCGCGTCAGCTCCCCGCGCAGCTTCGTGCCCGGATTGATGAAGGCCGCGCCGGGCATGTGCAGGCCCATCACTTCCATCATCATCTGGTTGCTGTTGGCTGTGCCGTAGAAGGTGCAGGTGCCGGGGCTGTGATAGCTCGCCGATTCCGATTCAAGCAGCTCGTCCTTGCCCACCTTCCCTTCGGCATAGAGCTGGCGGACGCGCTGCTTCTCCTTGTTGGAGATACCGGTGGGCATGGGGCCGCCGGGCACGAAGATGACCGGGAGATGCCCAAAGCGCAGCGCGCCCATGAGCAGCCCCGGCACGATCTTGTCGCAGATGCCGAGCATCAGCGCGCCCTCGAACATGGCGTGGCTGAGCGCGATGGCGGTGGAGAGCGCGATCGTATCCCGGCTGAACAGCGAGAGCTCCATGCCGGGCAATCCCTGCGTCACCCCATCGCACATCGCGGGCACGCCGCCCGCCACTTGCGCGGTGGCACCCACTTCGCGCGCGGCGAGCTTGATCGCCTCGGGATAGCGGCCATAGGGCTGATGGGCCGAGAGCATGTCGTTATAGGCGGTGACGATGCCGATGTTCACCGACTTGCCGCCGCGGATCGCGGGCTTGTCCTCGCCGCTCGCCGCGAAGCCATGCGCCAGATTGCCGCAGGCGAGATTCTGCCGGTTCGTCCCCGCGTCCCTGCCGCGCTCGATGAGATCGAGATAGCGCAGGCGGCTGCGCGCGCTGCGCTCGATGATGCGATTGGTCACCCGGGCAAGGGTGGGGTGCAGCTCAGTCGTCATACCAGCTTGCTCCGTCGCGTTCGATGAGGGCGATGCCGGCCGAGGGGCCCCAGGTGCCGGCGGCATAATGCACCACTTTCTGGCCGCTTTCCTTCCAGCCCGCTGTGATGCTGTCGATCCAGGTCCATTGCGCTTCCACTTCGTCCCGGCGGACGAACAGGGTGGTGTCGCCCTCGATCAGATCGAGCAGCAGCCGCTCATAGGCCACCCGCCGCCGCTCGCCGGCAAAGGCGTGGGTGAGCGAGACGTCGAGGCCGATCTCCTGCAGCTTGACCCCGTCGCGATCGAGACCGGGCCGCTTGGCCATCAGGCAGAGGCGGATCGCTTCGTCCGGCTGCAGGCGGATGATGAGCGCATTGGGCTCCAGCGCGCTGCCAAAGCCGCTGCGGCGGAAGATGCTGTGCGTGACCGGCTTGAACTGGATGAGGATCTCCGATTGCCGGTTGGGCATGCATTTGCCGGTGCGCAGGTAGAAGGGAACCCCGGTCCAGCGCCAATTGTCGAGATGGGCCTTGAGCGCTACGAAGGTCTCTGTGTCGGATGGCTGGCCGAGTTCCTCGGCATAGCCGGCGACCAGCTTGCCCTTGACCGCACCGTCCCGATACTGGCCGCGCACGCTGAGGTTGCGCACATTTTCCGGGTCCATTGGACGCAAGGACCGCAGCGCCTTCACCTTCTCGTCACGCACGGATGTCGAATCCATCCGCGCCGGCGGCTCCATGGCGATGATGGAGAGGATCTGCAGCATGTGGTTCTGCACCATGTCCTTCAGCGCGCCGACCCCGTCATAATAAGAGACGCGGCCTTCCAGCCCCACGGTCTCGGCGACGGTGATCTGCACATGGTCGATCGCGCTCGAATTCCACAGGGGCTCGAACAGCCGGTTGCCGAAGCGCAGCGCCATGAGATTCTGCACCGTCTCCTTGCCGAGATAATGGTCGACCCGGAAAATCTGTTCCTCGGGAAAGAGCGCGCCGATTGCGTCGTTCACTTCCTTGGAAGAGGCAAGGTCCTTGCCGATGGGCTTTTCCATCGCGATCCGCGTGCCCGGCACGACAAGGCCGGCACCGGCGAGGCCCTGCGCGGTCGGCGCGAAGAGGGAAGGGGGCGTCGAGAGATAGATCGCGATGGGCCCGTCGCCGAGTGCCTTCGCCCGCGCGGTCAGCGCTTCGAACTGATCGCCATTGCCCGCCGAGACCGGCGAATAGATGATTGTCCCGAGGAATGCCGCGACCCTCGCCTCGTCGAGCAGCTCGGGCTGGGCGTAGGTCTTGAGCGCCTCGGCAATCGTGTCGCGGAACGCCGCGTCGTCCATCTCCGTGCGGCCCGAGGCCAGGATGTTGAAGCGCTCGGGCAGCAGGCCGTCGCATCGCAGATGATAGAGGGACGGGAACAGCATGCGATGGGCAAGATCGCCCGTGGCGCCGAACAGGATCAATGTCGCTGATTTGTCGGGCAAGGCGGGCCCCTCTTATGCTGAAGGCGAAATCCGGTTTTCGCGATCAGCTTACAATGCCCGCTTGTTTGTGCAACTGCACAAAGGCGGCGGCGCCTTTCCCGGCGAAGTCTCTGGACGCGGGGCGCCGCGCGCCTTATTGGCGAGCGTTCACGGCGTGCGGGCGTGGTGAAACTGGTAGACGCGCCGGACTCAAAATCCGGTTCCGCAAGGAGTGTCGGTTCGATTCCGACCGCCCGCACCATTATTTGATTTTGCTTCAGTCGCCGACGGCGACATCCGTCGCCTTGGCTTTCCTCGCATAAGCTCGGGCGGCCGTTCGGCCTTGCGAACCCTGACGGGTTCGAGGTGACCTACTCCAAAGCAGCGTTTAACTGGACGAGGTGCCCATGGGGGCTGCTCGCGCGGCTTTCGAGCAGCCGAAAACCGTTCACGTCATTGGCGTTGCCGCAGCCAGGCGCGGGCTTCCGCTTCGATGCTTGGGTCTATCAACGCCCGCAATTCCTCGCGCGAGCGTGCGGGGCGCCCCTCATTCGCGGCGAGCCAGCCCTCCTCGGCGACGAGGGTGTCGAGCAGCGCGGGGGACAACGCGGCCGGGAATGCGTGCGTCGGCCAGGCGCGGCGGATCGGATCTGCCGGATAGCCCGTTATCCGCGCGGCGATGCTGATGGGTTCGTCGGGGTTCCGGGCCCCCTTGATGAGCGCGGCGACGAGGCGGACGATCTTCGCGCGGGTGGCCGGGTCGGCGAGCTTGGCGGCGGTGCTGTGGAGATTGTAAAGCTCGCTGTATCCGCTTTCGGGGTCGAGGATCACAGCATCCTCGCCCAGCGTTTCGATGGCGATCTCCGGTTCCGGCTCCCACAGGGCGAGCGCATCGGCGCGCCCCTCGACCAGCAGGCGCGCGGCATCGCGGGGCGGGAGGGGAACGGGGACGATCGTCACGTCCCGCTCGCTCATCCCGGCTGTCCCGAGTGCACGGTGGAGATAGTAGGCGGCGGAACTGCCCGGCGGCGTGGCGATCCGCTTGCCGCGCAGATCGGCCATGGTCGCGATGCCGGCCGAGCGCCGCGCCACGATCCGGTAGCGCGCCTCGGTCACGGTCAGGATGATGCGCAGATCGGGATGGGCCAGCGAATGGCGCAGGGCCTGCGTATCGGCATGGCCGGCGACGTCCGCGATACCGCCATCGGGGCCGTACAGCGCGGGAATGGCGCCGTTGGGCACTTCCGGCCGCGCCGCGCCGAACCGCTCGATCGCATGGTGCACCGGCGCGGCCTCGATCACGGCATGGGCGGAGAATCGAAGGTCGTTCCGGCCTGCGCATCCGGCCGTGGCGAGGCTCAGCGCGGCGGCCAGCAGGGCAAGCGCGTGGCGGCCGCGAGAGAGACGGTCGGCGAGAGCCCCAACCTGCTGCATGAACGATCCTCCCCATGAACCGGCCGGCGGCGAGCGCGCCGGTCCGCAAGGGGCATCTTCCCTGCGCTGCGTCATAAATTCAAGTCATGTATAATAATATTGTCTCCTCCCCGACCCCATGTTAGCCAGTCGCTGGAAGGCACCTGAAGAATGTGCCTCGCGAAAAGACAGGACAGAATGGGAGAGCAGCGTGAGCGCTGGGCAGCAGTCGATCGATGGGGTGCTCGAACAGCCGGCCATGGGCCGCTATCGCTGGGGGCTCTATCTCGCCTGCGGCTTCCTGATGGCGCTGGAAGGCTATGACGCCTACATCGTCTCGAACCTCGCGGCGGTGATCGCGCGGGGCCTCTCCATCCCGATCCCGCAGATGGGCGTCGTGTTCACGGCGCAGTCGGCCGGCATGGCGCTCGGCTATTATACCATCCCCATGCTTGCGGACCGGATCGGCCGGCGCAACATCATCATCATGGGCGCGGTGCTGTTCGGCGTGCTGACGCTCGTCTCGGCAATGGTGAGCACGATGGAGCAGTTCACGGCCGTGCGCTTCCTCGCCTTCCTCGCGCTCGGCGGCACGATGCCGACGATCGTGGCGCTCAATGCCGAGTTCATGCCCGCAGTGCGCCGCGGCAAGCTGGTGACCTGGCTGTTCATTGCGCATGGGCTCGGCGCGTCGGCGGCCGGCATGTTCGGCCCCACCTTTGTCGCCTATCATAGCTGGCAGGCGGCCTTCTGGGCGGGTGGGCTGCTGATGCTGCTGTTCGCGCCGTTCCTCTATCTCTATCTGCCGGAATCCTGCCGCTATCTGATCCTGCATGACCCCGCGGACCCGCGCATCGGCCGCACGCTGCAGCGGGTCGACCCCACCTTCCGCTACGAACCGGGCATGCGCTTCACCACGGCGGAGGTGCGCACGAGCGGCATTCCGCTCGCCGCACTCTTCCGCGACGGGCGCGCGACGATGACGATCCTGCTCTGGGTCGCGATGGGATCGGCGCTCTGCGTGGTGGCGACCTTCACGGCCTGGCTGCCGACCTACCTCCATCTGCTCGCCGACCTGCCGACGGCGACCGCGACACGCATGACCGCTGTCTCCGCCTTCGGGGCGATCGGCGGGCCGGTGCTGCTCACGCTGCTCATGAAGCGGCTGGGCATGCCGCTCTCGCTGATGACGACCTTGTTCCTCGCCTTCGTCGCCTTGTGCTGCCTGGCGCTGGTGGGGGGAATGCCGTGGCTCGGCTGGGTGCTCGGCTTCGTCTAGGGCCTTCTGCTGATCGGATCGCAGGCGGGGCTCAACGGTCTGGTCGCGGCCAGCTACCCCACGTCGATCCGCTCGACCGGCATCGGCTGGGCGGGCGGCATTGGCCGCCTGACCTCTATGGTCGGCCCGGCGCTCGGTGCCCTCATCCTGGCTGCGGGCTGGGGGCCGTGGGAAATCTACCCGGCGATTGCAGCGCCGCTGCTGCTCGGCGTCGCGGCCATGCTGATCTTCCATCTGAGCCGCGCCGGTGAACCGGCCGCGAGCGAGGCCGCGCAGGAGGCGCGGGGCGGAGCAGCAGCCGGCGCGCATTGAGCACGTCGGGCGCCCAGAACGCCGCCCGTGTGCAAAATCGTCTGACAGGGGTCCTGCGTCCGTCGGCCGGATAGGTGTTTGCCCGTACCCTCTGCCTCGGTTCGTCGCGCGATAAACTACCATTGCCCGCATGGTTAACGACCTCCCGGCCCCGGTTAATCTAGCAGAAAGGTGAGCCTCAACAGGCTGAACCGGGGCAGTTCAAGGGAGTATTTCAATGCGTTTCATCTCCAAAAGATCAGGAAATCTGGTCCTGTGCGCCGCGCTGACCATGTCGGCTTCAGGCGCTTTGCTCGCGCAGCCGCAGGCCGCGTCCGAGACCGATATCAACGTCTATGGCCAGAAGACGGAAGGGCCCGAGATCAAGGGCTTCATCTCGGCGCGGACGGGCGACAAGCTGCAAGTGACCGCCGCTGACGGCTCGCGAACCGTCGTCGCCTTCGACGAGGCAACCCGGATCAAGGCCAGCAGCGGGCTTTTCGGCAGCCGCGCCAAGCCGACCAGCGAGTCGCTGCTCAACGGCCTGCCGGTCACCGTCAAGACGATGCAGACGGAAGATGGCGGCCTGCTGGCACGCCAGATCACCTTCAAGAACAACGATCTCAAGACGGCCTCGATGATCCGTAACGGCACGGCCCAGGGCTTCGAGGAGCAGACCGCCGCAACCGAGGCGCTGCGCGGCCGGATGGCCGACATCGACCAGTATAATGTCAAGAGCACGACGAACGTGAACTTTGACACCGGCAAGTGGGAGCTTTCCGCTCAAGCCAAGCAGGAACTCTGCGCCGCAGCGGCCTCCGCCGAGGGGATGGACAATGCCCTGCTGCTCGTGGTCGGCTATACCGACTCGACGGGAAGCGAGGAGTTCAATCAGGTCTTGAGCGAGAGGCGGGCCGGTCGCGTGGTCAATTATCTGCAGCAGGCCTGTCGCTGGAAGCCCTATCGTATGCTGACCCCCACCGGCATGGCAATGGCGGACCCGCTGGCGGACAACGAGACGCCGCAAGGCAAGGCGCAGAACCGCCGCGTTGCGGTGAACGTTCTCGTCAGCAAGGGCCTCGACGGCCTGTGAGAGATGCGGGGGCGGGCCTGGCTCGCCCCCTGTCCTTTTCAGCCTCGGCAGCAATGGCGGGGCTTCAGTTTACCAGGGCACTTGCCCGTCATCCCCATAGAGCCCCCCGGTCGGGCCATCTTCTCCCAGCAGCGCGAGCTTCACCGCGACGGCCGCCCCTTCGCTGGGCGGGCGGCCCTTGCCGTTGGAGAGATCCGTGGCGCACAGGCCGGGATTGGCGGCGTTCACCTTGATCGGCGTATCGAGAAGCTCGTTGGCGAACTGGACGGTGATGCCGTTCACGGCGGTCTTGGACGTGTTGTAGGCGAGCAGGCGGCTGAAGGAGAAGGGCGCCTCCCGGCCGCTGCTGAGCTTCAATGAGGCAAGGCCGGTGGACATGTTGACGATGCGTCCGGCCGGTGCCTTGCGCAGCAGCGGCAGCATGGCCTGAGTGACGGCGACGAGGCCAAAAACGTTCGCCTCATAAGTCCGGCGCATCAGATCGAGATCGGCGGCGCTTGGCGGCACGTCTCGTTCCAGCGAGACGGCGGCATTGTTGACCAATATGTCGAGCCGGCCCCAGCGGCTCGCGATGATCCCTGCCGCCGCGTCCACGCTCGCCCGGTCGGTGACGTCGATGGGGAGGAAATGCGCGTCCAGCCCCTCGCCGCGCAGGCGGGCGGCGGCATCCTCTCCGGCAGCGGCGCCGCGCGCGCCGATCAGCACGGTGGCGCCCTTGCCGCCCAGGCTCCGGGCGATCTCGAAGCCGATACCCCTAGCGGCGCCGGTGACGAGCGCGACCCTGCCGGCCGCCTCAGACATCGAACGGCTTCGCACGGGGGTAGTTCTCCATATATTGGAGGAACTTGCCGAAATATTTGTCGGCGCGGATCAGCGCGCTCTTGTGGAAGCCGCGGAAGCGCAGCGAGAAAAGGATGGGCTCATCCTCGGCATAGAGCTTGTGGACATAATCCACGCGCCGGGCGAGTTCGGCCTCGGCCGCCTCGACGCCCATGGCCTCCGCCTCGGACTTGCGCATGGCGACGACGAAATAGGCGTCCGACCAGCCGGGCGCGACCTGCGAGCTGCCCGCCATGAACAGCCGCTCGATGCCGCCGGCGAGCTGATTGTGCAGCGTGAGCCAGGTGCCGCCGTAGAGCTGGGTATCGGCGACGCGCACGTCCGATTCCTGGCGCACGACGATGAGATGATCGCCGAAATCAACCTTCACCGGATTGGGATCGGGAATATTGTGCACGGTCTTCAAATGCTGGAAATCAACGAGGTTGGAGGCGCTGATCCAGCCCTCGATCGGCCGCAGGGCGTGGTGATAGGTGCGGTAGAACACCTCGTCCTCGTGCAGATTGGGGAATTCGGGCAGATCGTAGAGCGGCTGCTCTCCGTTGAACGCCCAGATGAGGCCCCAGCGCTCGGCGGCGGGATAGGAATAGACGCGCACCGCCTGCGGAATGAAGCTTTCGCCGGGGATTTCGACGCAGGAACCATCCGGCCCGAACCGCCAGTGATGATAGGCGCAGCGCACCGCGCCGTCGATCAGGCAGCCCTTGGAGAGATCGGCACCGACATGCGGGCAATAGGCGCTCTGGACAACCGGTTTCCCGTCCTTGCCGCGATAGACGATGACCCGCGTGCCCAGAAAATCGCGGCCGACAATCTCCCCCTCGGGCAGGTCCGCCGCGAGCATCAGAGGGTTCCAGTTCTGCAGATAGCGGCCGTCATGCTGCGCGCCATAGACCTCGCCCGTATGAGGGCGCGGGGGCGTGAGGGTGGGGGCGGCCGTGGTTTGCGTTTCCGACATCAGACTCTCCATTGATGGAGGCTGACTACCAGCTTCGAAGGATGCGGAAAAGTTATTTTATAGAGAAGTAGAATTTCAGGGTGCGCGGCTGGGTGACGGTCCCACGCCCTGGACGATCATGTCCAGGACGAAGCGCTTGTAGCGCGCAGCGGCGGCCTCCGGCGTCTCGTCCGGCAGGAACTGGCCGTGACCGAGCAGCTTGGAGGCATGGCGGAACTTCTCGCACAGGCCCATGATGGCGAGGAAGGTGAAATAGGGATCGACGGGCCGAAGCGAACCCTCGGCGACGCCGGCATCGATCAGCGAGCCATAGATATCCAGCGTCTTGGACAGCCAGAGATTGATGAGCTCGGTCGCCAGCGGGTCGCTCTCATTCTCCATGATCTCCACCATGAGCCGGTGGTAGAAGGGGTTGACCATGAAGAAATCGACCATGGTGTCGATGCGGATGGCGAGACGTTCCGGAGCGGTGGCCTCCTTGTTCTCGCTGGCCGCCACCCGATCGCCGATCTCCTTCGAGAGCATGCGCGCGACGTCGATCAACAGACGGGTGCGGTCCTGGAAATAATATTTGAACAGGGTGAGGTGGACCTGCGCATGGCGCGCCGCGACGGAGAGGGAGAGTTTCTCGGGCGGCAGGGTGCGCAGCAGTTCGGCGGTCTTCTCGATCAGCAGTTCCTTGCCGATGCGGCCCTTGCCGACGGGACGGCCAATGGATCGCGGCGTGCGGGGGGCGCCCTTGCGCGGGGCCGCAGCGCCCTTGGCGCCGCTCGTCAGGGATCCGTTCTTCGGCACCTGCTGATCTGTTCCTTCCTGCTGATTTTTCAAAGCTTCAGCGCCAGCAGCACTAGACCGTCGCCCGGCTTCGGGCAACTGCGGGGCATTGTAGCGGCAATTATACGGGCGTTGAAATAGTGGCGGCGCTGGAATAGGCGTTCCCACAGCGCGAGGAAGCAGCGGGAGAGAGGGATGAGCGACACCTATCGGCATCGGCTGCGGGCGCCGCTCAATTCCCCCGAATTTCGCGGCGGGGCTCTCTGGCCCCGTCCCGCCGACGCCCGCGATCGTCGCCTGGACGCCCTATGGCAAGCATGATCCGGCTCCGCTGGCGACCATCTTCCCCACATCGGGCGTCGAGCCCGGCTGGATGTCTGACCATACGATCTTCGAGGCGCCCGATCCGCTGTTCTGGACGCGGCGCGGCTACACGGTGATCACTGCGGACGTGCCCGGCACCTGGTATGCCGAGACGGATGCCAGCTATTTCTCGCCGCGCGAGGCGCAGTGCCATTACGACCTCATCGAATGGGCGGGGACGCAGCCCTGGTCCAACGGCAAGGTGGGCATTGCCGGGGTTTCCTATCTCTCGTCCTGTCAGTGGAAGGTCGCGGCGCTCAGGCCACCGCATCTGGCGGCGATGAACGTGTGGGAAGGCTGGTCCGACACGTTCAACGAGATCGTGCGTCATGGCGGCATCCCGGAAACGCATTTCTGGCCCTATATTCAGGTGCGTTGGGGTGTATCGGACCGCAGGATCGAGGATCTGTGGGCGCTGACCACCGAGCATCCCCATTTCGACGCTTATTGGAAAAGCAAGGTCGCGGATTTCTCGGCGATCGAGGTGCCGGCCTATATCGTGGCGAGCTGGTCCGACCATGGCGTGCATACACGGGGCACGCTGGAGGGCTTCAAGGGGCTTTCCTCGCGCCAGAAATGGCTCGAGATCCACGGCAGCAAGAAGTGGGGCTATTATTACGAGCCCGCTTCGGTGGCGCGGCAGGCGGCCTTTTTCGACCATTTCCTGAAAGGCGAGGAGACGGAGATCGCGCATTGGCCGCCGGTAAGGCTGCATGTGCGCGAG
>JAFKLU010000107.1 GCA_017304105.1 Sphingomonadales bacterium | reverse complement strand
TGAGCCCCAATGCGCCCGCCAGCGTCGCCATGATGTCGGTGAGCGAGCCGGTTTCGGCGCTGGTCGAGCCTGGCTGGACACGGCCGGGCCAGCGGACGACGAACGGGATGCGATGCCCCGCCTCCCAGGCATCGGCCTTCTCGCCGCGCCAGCTCGCATTGGCGCGATGGGCGAAGCGGGCGTCGTCCTCCGGCTTCCAGTCAGCACCATTGTCGCTGGTGACGATGACGATCGTCTCTTCGGCAATGCCGCGCGCGTCGATCTCGTCGAGCAGCTTGCCGATCATGGTATCGGTCTCGACCACATAGTCGCCATAATCGCCCGCGCCCGATCTGCCGCGATATTCCGGCAGCGGCACCCAAGGCGTGTGCGGCGAGGGCAGCGGAAAATAGAGGAAGAAGGGCTCGCTGCGCGCCGAGGCATCGCGCACGATGCGCACAGCCCGGTCGGTCAGTGTGGGCACCACCTCTTCCATCCGGAATGCCGGCGCGATCGGCCCGGGCCGCCAGAACACGCCGCGCGGCTCATTGCTGCCCGCAGTATGGCTCGTCGGCGCCTCCACCACCCTGTCATTCTCGAAATAGAGATAGGGCGGGAAGTCGAGCGATGAGGGGATGCCGAAATAATAGTCGAAGCCATGGTCGTTCGGCCCCGGCCGCAGCGGCTTTGCATAGTCCGCCGCCTCGCCCTCCCCCAGGCCCAGATGCCATTTGCCGACGCCCGCCGTGAAATAGCCTGCATTCCTGAGCAGGCGCGGCAGGGTCAGGCGGCCGGGCTCGATCAGGTTGGTGCCGGTGCCGTCCAGCACGCCCTTCTTCAGCCGGGAGCGCCAGCAGTAGCGGCCGGTGAGGATGGAATAGCGGCTCGGCGTGCACACCGCCGAGGAGGAATGCATGTCGGTAAACCGCATGCCCTCGCGCGCCAGCCGGTCGATGTTCGGCGTCGGGATGGCAGACCAGGGGTTATAGGCCTGCGCATCGCCGATGCCGAAATCATCGAGAAGCACGAGCACGATGTTGGGCCGCGGCCGGCCGGAGGAGGTCGCCGCCTCGCTCGCACCGCCCAGCAGTCCCGCGGTGGTCGCCGCGGCGGCCCCGAGGAAGCCCCGCCGGTCGATACCCTGCCCGGCGGTCGCGCTGCCGCCTTGGTCGCCCCGCCGCATCACAGCGCCACCCGGATCCCGCCGAAGAAGCGCTTGCCCGCATCCAGATAGGCTTGCGGAAGCCCGCTCGTGTAGCGCACGCGCTCATCGGTATCGAGGATGTTCACCGCCTCCAGCACCAGCGAGAAGCGATCGTTGAGCTTGACGTTGATGCTGCCGTCCAGCGTGCCATATGGCCGCGTGTACTGGCTCATCGCCGGTGCCACCGCTGCGGACGAGAGGAAGCCGCTGCGCCAGCTATAGGAGAGACGTACGCCGATTGGCCCCTTCTCATAATAGCCGGTCGCATTGAAATTATGCTTGGACGCGGCGGTGAGCTGGGTCGGGTCGCTATTGT
This sequence comes from Sphingomonadales bacterium, assembly GCA_017304105.1. Classification (GTDB taxonomy): domain Bacteria; phylum Pseudomonadota; class Alphaproteobacteria; order Sphingomonadales; family Sphingomonadaceae; genus Sphingobium. The sequence goes on along the minus strand of JAFKLU010000107.1, from coordinate 9,162 downwards.
CGATGAACGTGTAGTTGAGGATCGTGCCGAGGCCATCGAGCGGGGCCGGCAGGCCGGTGAAGGCCTGCTGATAATAAAGCTCGAAGCCCTTCACCGTCACGCCCTTGCCATTGACCAGTCGGCTGAAGGTGAAATCCAGTGTCGCGGCCTGTTGGGTGCCGTTCGAGTAGAGATAGGTGATCGGCAGCGTCTGAACCGTCGTCTCACGCCGGATCAGGGACTTGAGGTCCTTGTAGAAAAGTGCGGCGCCCAGCAGGCCATCCTTGCTGAAATACCATTCCGCCGTGGCATCGAGATTGTTCGCCCGGAACGGGTCCAGATAGGGATTGTTCTGCGTGACGGTGCGCGCCGTGCCGCTGGCGGTTGTCGTCGGCGAGATTTCGCTGAGCGTGGGCCGAGTGATCGTGCGCGAGGCGGAGAAGCGCATCAGCAGCTTGTCGGTCGCCTGCCATTTGAGGTTCAGGCTGGGCAGCAGGTCCCAATAGGCCCGGTCGACCGCCGCAGGGGCGGAGGCCGGCACACGGGTGATGTTGCCGGCGTCCGGCTGGACGGTGATGGCAGTCAGATCCGGGCTGACGCCAACCGTGGTCTGCCAGGTGCGCACCGCGCGGGTGCCGATATTTCCGCTGAGCTGGCCAAAGGCGAAATCGGCCCGGACATAGCCGGCGAGCGTGCGCTCATGCACGTCGGTGATGCCGGTCGCGTCGTTCGTCAGGCTGTTCGGCGAGGCGGCGATGAGCTGCTCGTCCGAGAAGCGGGAGATGAACGCCCGCGTGTCCGAGGCGATCCACTCCGTCGCGAAGACGGCGTCGCCGCTATAGCTGCCGAGATAGCTGCCCCGGCCGGCCGTGATGCGCTTCATGAACGAGGCGGCGCTGAACGAGCCGGGCGTCGGCCCCGCCGGCAGGCCGCCCGCCAGCGCGGAGACACCGGCCGCCGAGACGGTGAGACGGTAGTTGTCCTGATAGAATTTCCGGTCGCTATACTGGCCGCCGAAGCGGATGGCGGTGAGGCCCTGATTGCCGAACTCGCGGGTCACATCCAGCTTGGCATCCCACAGCTCGTCCGAGCTTGTGCGGTTGAGTTCGCCGTTCAGGCTGGCAACGCGATAGCTGTTCGGATCGAGCCGGCGCTGATCGAAGCCGTTATAGTAATTCATGCTCCACAGCGTGTCGCCGGGGCGGGAGATGAACTCCGCCTCGCCCGTGGCGATGTCCGCGATGTTGAGATTGTCGAGATGCTGGCGCGAGACGGCCCGCGCGCCCTCCAGGTTGATGAGCCAGCCGTCCGCCTCGTAGCGCGCGCCGCCCACCACGGAGTAGAGCGAGCTGCGGCGATCCTCGAACCGGCCGCCCCCGCGCATGTCGAGATCGGCGACGCGCAGCCGCGTCGTCGTCGGCAGGCCGTCGATCACCTCGGTGGTCGCACTGACGACCCGGTTGGCATTGGCGAAGATCTGCAGGAATTCGTTGGTGACGGCCTCCACATCCAGCTTGCTGTAAAAGCCGTCGAGCGAGAGCGTCAGATTGTCCGAGGCGCGATATTGCAGCGAGCCGACACCGCTCAGCCGCCGATTGTCCTCGTCGTACATGTAATAGTTGATCTGGTTGGGGACCCGCACGCGCAGGGTCGGCTCGATGATGCCATTGCCATTGAGGTCGTCCGGCCCACTGCCGCTGGGGATCCCGTTGGCCTCGGTCGAGGTGGTGTAGCCCGCGCTGGCATTCTGCGTCTGCGGCTTGCGGCGCGTGTAGGAGATGCCGAGCGACAGGCCGAGCCGGTCGTCCGCGAACGTGTCGGAGAAGAAGGCCGAGGCGCGCGGCGCGACCTTGCCCGAGTTCGCCTCATATTCCGCCTGCAGGGCGGCCGAGAGGACGCGCCGATTGATGTCGAACGGGCGCGGCGTCTTGATGTCGACCGTACCCGCGAGTCCGCCGTCCTGCTGGTCCGCCGTGACCGACTTGTAGACCGCCAGCGTGCGCACGAACTCGGGCGGCAGGACCATGAAGTCGAACGTGCGGCTGCCGGCGGAATCGCCATTGGCATTGGGCAGCGCACGCCCATTGAAGGTGGTCTGGGTGAAGTTGGACGGAAGGCCGCGAATATTCACCGTGCGCCCCTCGCCACGGGTGCGGTTGATCTGCACGCCGGTGATGCGCTGCACGGATTCGGCGATGTTCACATCCGGGAACTTGCCGACATCCTCCGCGCTGATCGCGTCGACCACGCTGTCGGCCTCGCGCTTCACGGTGAGTGCGCGGTCGAGGCTGCCGCGGATACCCTCGACGATGATGGCATCGCCCAGGTCGGCGTCCGCCAGTTCATCCGCAGCCGGGGCAACATCATTGCCCTGCTGCGCCTGCGCCGTGGCGGGCAGGATCAGGGCAACGGCCAACACCGCGCCGGACACGCCGGCGCGCCAGAAATTCTGAAAACGCATAAAAAAATCGACCCCCTCTGGACCGGATGGAAAGCGGTCAGTCGGGTCGTCCCGTCCTGCTCGGACACCCATGTCTATTGATCCAGTAGAATTTACCGGCAATTGAGTTTTTCTGATTCAATCGAAAGCTATGCTTTGTCGCCAGAGCGGCTTTCGCTTCATACCCTTGCACCCGCGTCCCCATCGGACGACCGCGCCGGGACGACCACGTCAGGCCAACCTCCAAAACCTTGCAAAACGTGGTTGTCGCCGGAGCCGACTGTCGGTCTTTTGCGCGCGAAAAAGAGGGAAAACCGCCATGCGGAAGGCCACGCAGTTCATCGTGAGCGCGAGTGCGCTCGTTCTGGCGTCGCAAGCTCCGGCCAGCGAAATACAGGGCCGGATTTCCGGTCCGGACGGAAAGCCAGTCGCTGGTGCGCACATCATCATCGATGATCTGCAGCGCGGCGACATATCCGGTGCGGACGGCCGGTTTCGGCTACCCCAGCTCCCCGAGGGGCCGGTCGACATCGCAGTCAGCGCGCCGGGTCTGGCGGGCACGCGCGCCACTGTGACGGTGCCGCCGAGCGGCACTGTCGAAGTCGCGCTGGCGCTGCGCGCGAATGATCTCATCCGTCGCGCGGCGGCACTCAACAGCGAGCCGGCGCCCACTCATCTGGCGCAAAAGCGCACCTATCTGGACAAGGTCAAGCCGGTCACCGGCAAGAAGCCCAACATCCTCCTCATCCTGTTCGACGATCTTGGCTATGGCGACCTGAGTTCCTACGGCAACAAGCTGATCAAGACGCCGAATATCGACGCGATCGCTCAGCGCGGGTCAAGCTCACCCAATTCTATGCCAGCGCGCCGGTCTGCACGCCATCCCGCGCGGCCCTGCTCACCGGCCGTTATCCCACGCGCGCCCATGCCGCCAATCATGTCTACATGCCCACCGGCACGCCGAGCGCAACGCTGCGTGCCAGTCGCGGCTGGGCCAATGCCCTCCCCCGCGACGAGATTCTGCTGCCCGAGGTGCTGCAGCGCGCCGGCTACCGGACGGGCGCTTTCGGCAAATGGCATCTGGGCGACATTGCCGGGCACAAGCCGACGGACTTCGGCTTCCAGGACTATTTCGGCCTGCTTTACAGCAACGACATGAATCCGGCGAACGTGTGGCGCGGCAACGAGATCGTGACGCCGGCGGCGCAGTTCGATCAGTCGACGATCACCCAGCGCATCGCGGACGAAGCGATCGGCTTCATCCGGGAGAACGCGGACAAGCCGTTTTTCGCCTACGTTCCGTTCACGGCGCCGCACTGGCCGCATCATCCAAACCCCGCACACAAGGGCGTTTCCCAGGGCGGCGCCTATGGCGATGTCGTGGAAGATCTCGACAGCCATGTCGGCCGCATCCTGGCGACCCTGCGCGAGCTCAAGCTGGACGAAGACACGATCGTCATCGTCACCAGCGACAATGGCGGCGATTTTGATGGCAGCGTCGCTTCTCTGCGCGGCCGGAAGACGGAGACCTTCGAGGGCGGCATGCGCGTGCCCTGCTTCGTCGTCTGGCCGGGGCGCATCACGCCGGGCACCGTCACGGACCAGATGTCCATGAACATCGACATATTGCCCACGCTGCTGGCCAGGCTGGGCATTGCGCTGCCAGAGGACCGGACGATCGACGGCGCCGACATCGCGCCCATGCTGGCCGGCGGCAAGACGCCCCATGACGCGCTTTTCTACGTGACCACCTTCTCAGGGCAATATGAGGCGGTGCGCGACGACACATTCAAGTTCCGCGACCCGCCGACCGATCGTACGCTGATCTCTCCCCAGCGTGTGACGGGAGGCCGCCCGGCGCTCTATGCGCTGGCGGATGACAATGAGTCCCATGACGTGTCGCTCATTCACCCCGCGGCGCGGTCAAGGCTTGCCGAGGCGCTGGCACGCTTCAGGGAAGAGACGGACAAGAACCCGCGCGGGTGGAAGTAGGCCTGGCTCCTGGCCGAAACGGCTCCGGGGAGCGCCACCACGACCGGTGGGCTCTCCGGAGCCAATGCTTCAATTGCCAGATGAGCCCTCCCGACGCAGAAAATCGAGGAGCGCGGCCGGGTGGTCGGTCATGATCATGTCGACGCCCAGCCCGATCAGCCTGCGCCATTCCGCGCGCAGAGCCTCAGGCGGCAGGTTATCGACATCGAACAGCGTGCTGGCCATGATCCGGGTGCCGGCAGGACGAGGGGCCGCGGCGCCACCCCGGATGAAATCCTGAGCGGTCTCGCTGGAAACGCTCCCATTGGGAATGATGTAGAAACCGGCAGGACGATAAGGCGCGTAGCCCGTCAGCGATCCGACGGATCGCGATTTGCAGTTGTCGGCGGAAGCCGCACATTCCTTCACGATGGGGATCGGCAGCACCGCTCCGCGCATGGGGAAATTCGCCAGTTCGCCATCCTCGGGGCTGCCGCCCACCCAGGTCGTCACCTGGCCCGCCATGCCCAGCCGCTTGACGATTTCGGCGATGCCCGGCTCGGGGGCGATGTATAGATGCAAGTTGACGAGGAACTTGCCCTTCGCGGCCTTCAGGCCTTCTTCCAGCGTCGGCACCCGCTCGCTGGTGAGCGGCGCGTCCGGGCCGCCATCGCCCGCGCGCAGATACAAGGCACGGATTTGCGCAGCGGTCATGTCCGCAATCGCGCCCTTGCCGTTGGTCATGCGGTCGACCGTGGCATCGTGCATCAGGACATATTGCCCATCCCGCGTCTTGCGCACGTCGATCTCTACCATGTCGGGCTGAATGGCATCGCAGGCCCTGATCGCCGCGACCGACACTTCAGGAGCGCCCCCTTCCCAACAGGCGCGATGGGCGAGAACGACGACGTCACGGCCGGCTTCCTTGGGAGCCAGCACATGCGCGTTGACCGGTCCGGCCATGGCAAGGCCGATCAACGCAATGCTCAATTTCTTCATGGGAAAACTCGCTATGAAAGCCGGCTGCATGAAGGTCGCGCCTTCACACAGCCGGTCAGGCCTCAAAGAGTGATGCGAAGGTTGCCGAAGAAGTAGCGGCCGACAGTGTCATAATAGCCGCTGCCATATTGCACGGCCTGGATCTCCTTCGGCTTGCGGTCCAGAACATTCTGGATGCCGAAGGTGATCTTGAACTTGTCGTTCACCTTCATCCCGAAGCTGATGTCGTTATAGACAGCCGCCGCAATCTTATCGAGATCGTCAGGGTAGCTTTCATCGGTCACGGTCCGGCACACGGCATAGCGCGTCGCACTGATGAAGCGCGTGTTCAGGGCGACGTCGAACCTGTCCGTGCCATAGTTGACCATCAGCGTGCCCCGGAACCGGGGATTTTGCCAGGCGCCGGCCAGAATGACGTCCCCTGCTTCGATGCCGGGCGTGGTCCGGGTGATGATCTTCAGGATATAGGCACCCTTGAAGGAAACGCCGAGCGTCCCCTGACCCACGGGCTGGCGATAACGAAGCCCGACATCGATACCGCGCCGGTTCGTCTGCTGTGCATTGACGAGGAAGGTGCGCTGGACGGTGGCCAGATGGGTGACCGGATCGCGCTCCGTCGATTGACAGAAGACGTTATCGATCGTCGGAAGATCGGTGCAAAGCCGGAAAACGTCGCTCGAACTGAAAGAGGAAATGACGTTGCGGATGTCGATATTCCAATAGTCGACCGTCGCATCGAAGCCGGGCAGGAACTTGGGCCGGAACACCGCCCCCAGCGTAAGACTGTCGGATGTTTCGGGCTTCAGTTCCGGATTGCCGCCGGAAATGACCAGCGGCCCGAGCTGGTTGTACGGCAATGGCGCGTCAATGCCCAAGGCCTTGCAGTTTGCGGTGCGGGTGGCGGAGAGATAATAGGATACGCCCATGCACGGATCGGCCGGGCTGCCGCTCGCGGCCGTCGTCTGCGGCCCGTAAAGTTCTCCGAAATTGGGAGCGCGGACACTGCGCGAGCGAACGCCCCGCAGGACGAGACCCGAGAAAGGCTCCCAGGTCGCGCCGGCTTTCCAGGTATCGGTCCGGCCGAGGTATTGTCGTAGAACGAGTAGCGATAGGCACCTTCGATTTCCAGGCGATTGGCGAAGGGCAGATCCCGCAGCACGGGAACGATCAGCTCGCCAAAGGCCTCGGTCACGCTCATTTTCGCCTTCAGGTCGGGGATCTGCCCGATCAGACCGAAATAGGAGACATCACCGCTCGCCGCCCGGGGATCGTCCGTCCTGTCCACGGTTTCGACGCGGCGCTCCACCCCCGCAGCGATGGAAACATCGCCATAAGGCAGCGGAAAAGCCGTGCCGGAGACATTCGCGCCCACGATCTTCTGCGTGATTTCATATTCCATCGTCCGCGTCGTGAGGAGCCAGGCCTTCTGCGCGTCACTAAGCGTATCCTGGCTGAAGATGTTCAGCGGCTGGCAGCCTGCGGCACGCGCCGCCGTATCGCGGCAGACCGGCTTGCCGCTGACAGGATCGGCGATCACGTCACGCGACTTGATATAGCGCGATGCCATCGGGGTGTTGGTGATGCTGAGATCGTCGGTGGTGCGGCCATATTGGAAGAAGGCGTTCCAGTTCAGCCTGTCGGTCAGCTTGCCTTCCAATTGCTGATCGACCGTGAAGCTTTGATAGGCATGGAGCGTCTCCATGGCCGGAAAATTGTAATAAGCCCGGCTGATGCTCAGCTTCGTCAGATTGCGGCCGAGCATGTAATCGCGCAGGGACGAGGGCAGATAGGGATTGTCCAGATAGGCGACGTCGCCGCCATAGTTGTTCATGGTATTGGCGCGGAAATCCTGCCGGAAAACGCTCGTCGAGCTCATGTAGCTGGTCTGACCATAGTCGAAACGGGCGCGGTAGGTGATGGCGTCGGTGATGTCATATTTGACCTTGGCGCTCACCGTCAGCGCTTCGAGCTCGGTTTGCAGCATGCGCTTGTCTTCGAGCTGCCCGCCTTCGCCGCCAGACCAGAAAGCGGTGGTGCCGGTGGTGATCCTGGTGCCGCCAATGGGCGCGCGCACCACATTGGCGATCGGGTCCACCATAAGAACCCTGTCGGTCGCCGCCTCGTAGAAGTTCGGCTGGGCACCGACGAAGATCTGTCTGAAATCCTTGATCATGATGGTATCGGAGATGCCGTCCGCGGCACCGGTGTTCTTCGGATTGGCCTGAAACAGGATGCGATCGCGCGAGAAGGGGCGATCGCCGCTGTAAAAGGGGTCAGTCTTCGACCATGTTCCGCCAATGGCGAAGGAACCACGGCCGTCATCGAACTTGCCGCCGGTTGCGACCGAAACCGTCGTCCGCGCGGCATCGCCATATTTCGAAATGCCGTTGGTGACGTCTATGTGGAGTCCCTTGACGCTGTCCCTGGTAACAACGTTGACCACGCCCGAGACGGCATCGGCGCCATAAATTGCAGCTGCGCCGCCAGTCACCACTTCGATGCGCTCGATCATCGCGGGCGAAATCATGTTGAGGTCAACCGCAGCGGTGCCGCTGGAGCCAGGAACCCGGCGCCGGCCGTCCACCAGCGTCAGGGTACGGCCCGTTCCGAAGCCGCGAAGAGACACCGTCTGAATGCCGGAATCGCTCGCGCTGCCGTAGGTGTTCTGCAGGCCGGTTCCAGGCGTGATGGCCGGGTCGTACTGCAAGGCATCATAAGGGTGGGTGACGCCGATTTTCAGATAGGTATCCATGTCGACCACGTTGACCGGCATCGGATTGTCCAGCTCGGGGCGCGGAATATGCGAACCGGTGACGACGATCGTCTCGTTGGTTTCCGTCGGATAGGCCTCATCGAGAGGCATCACTTGTGCGTTTGCCGCTGTCAGGCGGTTCTCCGCCCTCTCGTCCGATGCGGGCCGAGAGACAGCGCTTGCCCGAACGATCAGGAATGCATCGCCGCGCTTCTGCCAGGCCAGGCCCGATCCGCGCAGGAGTTGCGTCAACGCCGCCTCGATCGAGGGAGCAGCCTTGGTCGAAGGCGCCTTCTTCCCGCGCAGGAGGGCCAGATCGTAGAGAATCTGCGCGCCGGACTGCCGCGAGAGCTTATTCAGCGAATTCTGGAGACTGGCGGCAGGAAGCGTGATGTTGCCTTGTGCAAGCGCCGGCGAAACGACACAACCGACACCAATGGCAAGAACGAATGCGGCGACACCCGCACGAAGCGAGCCTTGAAGCTTTGACACGAAAATTCCCCCGATCCTGTTTTAAATGGGTTCAGAGGCTAGACGTTTTACTCCAATAAATTTGCCAAAGTTTTTTGTTTCATTTTTATTTCAGGAATGTCTCACAAATGAGAACAATCATTTTGTTGAAACGATGATCGCATCACCTGCCTGACGAATCTCGAATTCATAAATAATCGCCAGATTATGGAGCTGACCAAGCGGATCACTCAGCCTTATCCGCCCGCCGACAAGTTTGTTCGCCAGATTTTCGTCAGCAATTCTGATCGGCAAGGGCGAGAGGGTTTGCAGGTCGGCGATCACCTGCCGGAGAGGCGCGCCGCTATACTCCGCCCACGCGCTGCGCCAGCGGGCGACATTGCTCAAAGGCACATCCGCCAAGCGGCTCAGTCCGGTGCGGTCCAGAATTGCGGCCTGATTCACCGTGAGGGTGACGGGCTTACTGAACCACGCATTCTTTCCGAACTGAACCACGCCCGACGCGACCGTCACACGAACATTTCCAGGCTTGCTCAACACCTCGAAGCTG
>JAFKLU010000106.1 GCA_017304105.1 Sphingomonadales bacterium | reverse complement strand
GCGTCGATGGCGCCGTTGTCGCCGGCAACCTGCTGCGCGAGAACGACGAGACCAAGGGCTTCAACGCCTCGACCGACACCTATGAGAACCTCGTCGCTGCGGGCGTGATCGACCCGACCAAGGTCGTGCGCGCTGCGCTGCAGGACGCGGCTTCGGTTGCCGGTCTGCTCATCACCACCGAAGCAGCCATCTCCGAGCTGCCGGAAGACAAGCCGGCGCCGGGCGGCATGCCGGGTGGCATGGGCGGCATGGGCGGCATGGACTTCTAAGTCCACGCGGCACCAGGCGGTGCCGGCTCGCGCCGGCCCGTCACGCACTGAAACGAAGAGGCCGGCGAAGCGATTCGCCGGCCTTTTTCATTGGCGATGACTGATTCGCGCCGGAGCGGCGGCGCGCGGCTGGAAAGCTTTCGCATCGTGACTGCGCGACTTCGGGACATTTACCAGCGCCGTTCATCATGCCGCTCGGCCCGTGCCCGCCTTTGTCCCAGAACGCGACGGCATTAACTTATCATCAGGGTTAAGGGCGTTGTTACAATTGGAGACTTCCGCGAAATGACTGGCAGCAGCTCACGGAGTTCTTCGATGCGACCCTTCAAATATCTCGTCCTCGCCGCGCTCGCCGCAACGGCCGCACCGTCCTTCGCTTCGACGGTGGACTTCGCGCAGGTCGAGTCGGGGAGCAGCTTCAACATCCCGAATTTCAACTTCGTCACGCCGCTGCACCTGACCTTCTCGGTCTCGGGCCTCGGCGCGATGAGCGACGTCAACCTGACCATCAACGGCCTGACCCATAGCTGGGCGGGCGATGTCGGCATTGCCCTGTTCGCGCCCAACAGCGGCGGCGGTGTGCTGCTGATGAGCGATGCAGGCGGCTGGTCGAACTTCCTCAACACCAATCTCACCTTCGATCAGCAGGCGGCCGGTTCGCTGGGTCTGTTCTTTGGCGGCAACAATGCCGTCATCGGCTCGCGCACGATCAAGCCGAGCAACCACGGCATCAACCCGCTCGCCTGGGCGCTGACGCAGAGCGGCTCGCTCGACCATTTCAACGGCAAGAACCCGAACGGCACCTGGAATCTCTATCTCTGGGACGACAAGCCGCTGGACGCCGGCAGCATCCAGGGCGCCACGCTCTCGATCACGGCGCCGGCCGTTCCCGAGCCTACGACCTGGGCGATGATCATCGGTGGCCTTGGCCTTGTCGGCGTGCAGATGCGCAGCCGCCGGACGGCGGTCAGCTTCGCCTGATCTTCAAGTTTCCCGCTGGGGGGCTGGGGAGGCCGGGAGAGTCATTCTCCCGGCCTTTCTCGTGCGCGACACTCCGCGCATGTCTGCCGGGTGCTTGCCGGAACGCTAAATGGGGGCCGGCATCGCTGCCGACCCCCACTATACCATCGCCTTCCAATCCCCGTGGGGATATCCAGCGGCTGGCGTGGCGCGCGCAGGACCCGAAGATCCCGCCGTGCGCCGGCTCCGGTCCGTCTCGCGACGGGCCGAAAGCCCTGATCCGAACCGGCCGAAGGCCTGCCCGGATCGACCGGACTGCGCCCGTCCGAAGACGGAATGCCGGTCTGCCGGAGCTTTTTCCCTGCCTGGAAGGCAGTTCAAGTCTCCGTTCCGCCGCCGGGGGAACATGCGCTCGCGAGGAATGCAATGCTCGCATCCGGCAGTGGGCCGAGCCATTGAAGGTCGCGTCGCCGCGCTCATCTCCGGCCCGTTCGAAAGCAGTCAAACTCTTGATTTCTCAAGCGATTTTGGCTTCCGATGCAAGAATGCTCTCATGAGCGGCGAGTCGCGCCAAGAGGGAATCCGCTGCTGCAGCGCAGCGCCGGTCCGCAAATCTGTGGATGAGTGTGGATAAAGCCGGGGATGAAATGGGCGCGATCCCGGTCGCCGGGCGTCCTCAGGCAGCAACCCGAGGATTCGCAAAGGAAAAAGGGCGATGCCGCTTCCCGACATCGCCCTTTTTGCGTTCGATCGGGACCGCGCCCCCTGGCGCCGCCCCGAACGACATCAATAAAAGCTGTGGATCATGAACGGGCCAGCGGTGCCCGCAGCCGCGATATATGCCGCGACGATTTTCTTCCAAATTTGCATGCTAAACTCCATCGGTGGCCAAGCGGCCTCCCCCGAGCACTTCCGAGTCCGGATGTATGTTGCGTTGCAGCAAATTTCAATTGCAAGCTAATCATCGATATTGCAGAATCTGCAATCGTTCGGGAAGCCAGTTCAGCCCGCTGCGGCCGAATAGGCCATGTCGCCCGGCAGACTTACGCGAAACCAGCCTTTCCGATGCGTCGCAAAGGCGGCGCGCCGGTCAATCCTTCTCGCCCGCCATTTCCAGTATCTTCGTATATTCCGCATCTCGCACTGGCGAAACGGAGAGGCGCGACTGGCGGAGCATCTCCATGGCCGCCAGCGCGGGCTCGGCCTTGATCGCCTTCAGCGTCACGGGATTGGCGAGCTTCTTCACCGGCGCCACCTCCACCGCGATCCACTTGCCGGTCTCGTCGGTGCTGTCCTGTTCGGCCGTGCGCACGATCTCCATGATGCCGACGCATTCGACGCCGATATTGCTGTGATAGAAAATCGCACGATCGCCGAGCGCCATCGCCTTCATGTTGAGCTGCGCGGCATGATTGCGCACGCCATCCCACTCGGCGCGGCCCTTGGCGACGAGATCGTCATAGGAGAAGACGTCCGGTTCCGATTTCATCAGCCAATAGCGCATTCTCGTCTCCTTCATGGCGGGCCTTCCCGGCGCCTTTCCACGGCCCGATCCGCCGCGCAAGCCCCGGCAGGCAGGTGACAGGGCGGCCGTGACGTCCTAATCCGGCGGCAATCCTTCCTTTCAGTGATGAGTCCTTTTCCATGACCCTTTCCGCCACGCTTGAGCAGGTGCTCGTGCTCTCGCTAGACAAACTATACGACGACGCCTTTGCCGACCAGATCGGCGGCAGCTTCCGCGAATTCGGCTTCGCCATGGTGATCGACCATGGCATCGACGAGGCGCTGATCGCGCGCGGCTGGGCGCTCGCCAAGGCCTTCTTCGCGCTGCCCGAGGCGGCCAAGCGCGCCTATCTCGTGCCGGGCGGGGGCGGCCAGCGCGGCTACACGGCGTTTGGCACCGAGATTGCCAAGGGCGCGAGCGAGAACGACCTCAAGGAATTCTGGCATGTCGGCCGCGAGCTGCCCGAGGGCGATCCGCTCGCCGCGGACATGGCGCCCAATGTCTGGCCGGGTGAGATTGAGGGTTTTCGCGAGACCTTCTCTGAACTCTACGCGGCCTTCGACAAGGCCGGATCGCGCATCCTCGCGGGTGTCGCGCGCCATCTCGGCCTGCCCGCGGACTGGTTCGATCCGCGCATCGAGAACGGCAATTCGATCCTGCGCCTGCTGCACTATCCGCCGGTTTCACCGGGTGCGCCGGGCATCCGCGCCGGGGCGCATGAGGACATCAATCTCATCACGCTGCTCGCCGGCGCCGAGGAAGGCGGGCTGCAATTGTTCACCCGGCAGGGCGAGTGGCTGGACGTGACGCCGCCCCCCGGCGGCCTCGCCATCAATGTGGGTGACATGCTCCAGCGCCTCACCAACCACGTGCTGCCCTCGACCAGCCACCGGGTGGTCAATCCGGCGCCCGAGCGCCGCCATATTCCGCGCTATGCCATGCCCTTCTTCCTCCATCTGCGGCCGGACGTGCTGATCGAGGCGCTGCCGCAATGCGTGACGCCGGAGAATCCGCTGCGCGAGCCGCCGATCACGGCGCACGATTATCTGCACGAGCGGCTGCGGGAAATCGGGCTCAAGAAGGGCTGAGTTGCCAGAGGGCTGGCTGTTCCGCTGCCCGCGGGAGGGAAGGCGCAGCGCTCGCGCCGTTTCTGCAACGCTTCCGCTCACGCGCACTGCTTCTGCCCCCTCGTGACAGACGGCGTGGCGGATATCGGGCACCCGCGCATCATGTTCTTGTGCGGGGGCGGCCGCTCCCGCATGTCAGGCAGAAAAGCGATTCTGAAGGTCGCGCCGCGCGTGGCGGCCATGGGGGAGGGCAAACATGAAGGGACAATATCTTTCGCCGCCGGTCGACGATCGGCTGATCTGGGACGCGTGGCTCTCCTTCCACAATCTGCCCGCGATGCTGGCGGCGGACGAAATCTCACTGTTCGATGCGCTGGTCGAGGGGCCGCTCCCGCTCGGCGATCTGGCGGGTAAGTGCAATGTGAACGCCCGCGCGCTCGGCATCGTGGGCAGTCTGCTCTGCGGCCTTGGTCTGCTCGTGCGGCGCGAGGGGCGCTATGGTCTGACGCCCACGAGCCGCAACTATCTGGTCAAGACAAGCAATTTCTACTGGGGCGTGCTGCTGGCCGGTTTCCGCGAGAGCGTGCCCAATACCGAGCTCATCCTCGCCGCGCTCGCGCCCGATGCGCAGCATGAAGGCGGGGAGAATGCCAAGGGCTGGGAAGCCGGCGACATCCCGCTCGACCGGGCGATCGGCATCGCCGCCTTCATGCATGCGCATAGCTGCGCGCCGGCGATCGGCGTGGCGCAGCACCCGGTGTTCGCGGACGTGAAGCGCTTCCTCGACGTGGGCGCCGGCTCGGGCGTGTTCACCGTCGCCGTCGCGCAGCGCTGGAAGCATCTGCGCGGCTCGGTGCTGGATCTGGCGACCATGTGCCAGGCGGCGCAGAAATATATCGACGAGGGCGAGGTCGCGGACCGGGTCGATACCGTCCCGCTCGACTTCTTCCGCCAGCCCTGGCCGACCGGCTATGACGCGCTGTTCTTCTCGAACGTCTTCCACGACTGGAGCGACGAAACCTGCCTGGAGCTGGCGAAGAAGGCCTATGACGTGCTGCCTTCGGGCGGACGCATCATGCTGCACGAGGCGCTGATCAACGACAATCTCGACGGGCCGGCTACGACCGCGTCCTTCTCCGTGCTGATGCTTTACGGCACGCAGGGGCGGCAGTTCACCCTGCCCGAGTTCGCGGAATTGCTCGGCAAGGCCGGCTTCGTCGATTGCGAGGCAAGCGCGACCTGCGGCTATTACTCACTGGTGATTGCGCGCAAACCCTGACCATCTGGAGATGTTCCACCTGAAGAGAGCAAGCTGGCGGCGCGCCTCCGGCTCGATAGGAACGCGGTGATCCACCCCCGGCCCGGCGCTCTCGCTCAGTCCTCCGCCCGCGCCCCGTAAAGCGCATCCAGGCGCGCCTGATAGCGCGCCCGGATCACATGCCGGCGGATCGACTGCTTGGGCGTCAGCATCTCGTTGTCGATCGTGAACGGCTCGTCGGCGAGGGCGAAGCGGCGGATTTTCTCGATGATCGAGAGTTCCGCGTTCACCCGGTCGACTGCCGCGCGGATCGCGCCATGGAAGGCGGGGTCGCCGCGCAGCGCCGCGAGGTCCGGTTCCCGGCTGTTCGCCTCCGCCCATTCCTTCATCCAGTCCGCATCGGGCACGATGAGCGCTACGATGTTGGGCCGCCGGTCGCCATAGACCATCACCTGGCCAATTTCCGGCTGGAGCGTCAGCATGCCTTCCAGCTTGGCAGGCGCGATATTGTCGCCCTTGTCATTGACGATCAGATCCTTCTTGCGGTCGGTGATCCGCAGGCGGCCCTTCTCGTCCAGCTCGCCGATGTCGCCGGTGTGCAGCCAGCCGTCCCGCAGCGTGCGGGCGGTCTCGGCATCGTTGTTCCAATAGCCCTTCATGACCAGTTCGCCGCGCACGAGGATTTCGCCATCTCCGGCGATCTTCACCTCGACATTCCTGAGCGGTGGGCCGACCGTGTCCATCTTCAGCCCCACCGCGGGGCGGTTGCAGCTCACCACGGGGCCGGCCTCGGTCTGCCCATAGCCCTGCAGCAGGGTGAGGCCGAGCGCATCGAAGAAGATGCCCACATCGGGATTGAGCGGTGCTCCGCCGGAGACCAGCGCCTTCATCCGCCCGCCGAAGCGAGCCCGCAGCTTGGGGATGATCGTGCGATTGAGCAGGAACGCCAGCGGCTTGTCGCGCAGCGGCAGCTTGCCGCCATTGGCATAGCGGTTCGCGCCAACCCGCAGCGCCTGTTCCAGCAGCATGGCGGCAAGCCCGCCCTGCTTCTCGACCGCCCGGCTGACCCGCGCGCGCAGCAGCTCGAACAGGCGCGGCACCACCACCATGATGGTCGGCCGCACTTCCGCGATATTGGCGGCGAGCTTCTCCAGGCTCTCGGCATAATAGATTTGCCCGCCCAGGCCGATCGGCAGGAACTGGCCGCCCGAATGCTCATAGGCATGGCTGATGGGCAGGAAGGAGAGGAACACCTCGTCTCCCCAGCCGAAATCGCTCGCGATGATGTCGGCGCAGCCCTCGACATTGCACAGGATGGCACCGTGATGCTGCACGACGCCGCGCGGCGCCCCGCCGGTGCCGCTCGTGTAGATGATGCAGGCGATGTCCTCGCGCGTCGCGGTGAGCGCGGCGGCGGCGGTGGCGGGCTCGGCCGGATGCGCGCCGATCAGCGAATCCCAATCGTGGACGACCGCGCCCTGCACCGGCTTCTGCTTCTCCATCGTGATCGCGAATTCGATGTGGCTGCGCAGCACGGCCGGCATCAGCGCCTGGGCGATCTTCGCGGTTGAGAAGATGACCGCCCGCGCGCCGCTATCGGCGATGATATGCGCGTGATCGCGGGTGGTGTTGGTCGTGTAGGTCGGCACGGTGATCGCGCCCGCGGTCATGATGGCGAGATCGGCGATGCAGAATTCCGGCCGGTTCTCGCTGACCAGCATCACCCGGTCGCCGGGCCGGATGCCGAGCGACGTCAGCGCCCGCGCCAGCGCCGCCACCTGCCGCGCCGCCTCCGTCCAGCTCGTTGCGCGCCATTCCTCGCCCCGCTTCGCCCAGAGGAACGGCTGGTCGCCGCGCTCCACGGCGCGGGTGAAGAACATGGCGGTCAGGCTCGGAAAATGCTCGAAGGCAGGCAAGCAAGGCTCTCCATCATCCTCAGGGCGCACGTCTCCCGCTGCGCTTGAACGCCCGCCTATAGGGCCGGGTTGCCATAAGGGCCATCCCCTTGGGGCATGGCCGGGCGCGCGGGAAAAATAGCTGGGCCGTCAGTTCGTTGACTTGGACAGGCGATCGACGGCAAGGAATCATCCTGATCGAAGGCAGGCACTTGCCTGTGCATTGCAGATCGGCGTCCGCAAATATCTCCCAGTGGAACTGTAATGAGCCATTTCGTCTCCGGAAATTCTGACGGCCACCTGAGAATTTTGCGGCAGAGATGCGCATGACCGGCAACAACGGCCGGGATGCTGCTCATCCGGACGCGCCCGGACCCGGACTCGGCGAGCAGGCAATACGCAAGGTTGGCCTGGGCCTGAAGCAACTTGGCCCCGGATTGATCACCGGCGCGGCGGACGACGATCCCAGCGGCATCGCCACTTATTCCCAGGCCGGAGCCCAATACGGCTTCAACATGCTGTGGACATTGTTCTTCACCTATCCGCTGATGGTGGCGGTGCAGGTGATCAGCGCGCGCATCGGCCGGGTGACGGGCAAGGGGCTGGCGGCCAATCTCCTTCAGGTCCTGCCGCGCTGGGCGGTGGTCGCCCTGGCGCTGCTGCTGTTCATCGCCAACACGATCAACATCGGCGCGGACATTGCGGCGATGGGCGCCGCGGCGGAGCTGATCGCTGGTGGCGGGGCGGCCGCGTTCACCGTGGCCGCGGCTGCGATCTCGCTGCTGCTGCAGATCTTCGTCCCCTATCACCGCTACGTCCTCTACCTGAAATGGTCGACGCTCGTGCTGTTCGCCTATGTCGGCGTGGTCTTCTCGGTGCGGATCGACTGGGGTGACGTTGCGACGCATGTGGTGATGCCGACGATGGAATGGTCGCCCGCGTGGATGACGGTGATCGTCGCCGTCTTCGGCACCACCATCAGCCCCTACCTCTTTTTCTGGCAGACCGCTGAAGAGGTCGAGGACATGGAGATGAATCATCAGCGGGATCTGCGGCATAGCAATGGCCAGGAGGCCCGGCGCGAGCTGCGGCGGATGGCGGTCGACACCGTCACCGGCATGGGCCTGTCAAACGCGATCGCCTTCTTCATCATGCTCACCACCGCCGTCACGCTCCATCGATCCGGCATTACGGACATCGAGACATCGGCCGAGGCGGCAGAGGCCCTGCGGCCCATCGCCGGCGAGTTCGCCTTCCTGCTGTTCAGCCTCGGCATCGTCGGCACCGGCTTCCTCGCCGTGCCGGTGCTGGCCGGTTCCGCCGGCTATGCACTGGCGGAGGCGTTCGGCCTGCCCAAGGGGCTTGAGAAAAAGCCGGGTGAAGCCAAGGCCTTCTACGGCGTGATCGTGGCGGCGATGGTCGTCGCGGTCGCCTCCATCTGGATGCCGCTCGATCCCATCAAGATGCTGTTCTGGACGGCGGTCATCAACGGCGTGGTCGCGATCCCCATCTTGGCCGCAATGATGCTGCTGGCGAGGAACCACCATCAGATGGGGCGTTATGTCGCAAACCGATGGCAGACCACGCTCGGCTGGGCAGCGACGGCCGTGATGAGCCTGACTGTCGTGGGGATGTTTGTCCTTTAGGGAGCGTGGACGAACGCGCTGGGCGAATGTCCGCTCGGGAGAAGCGCGGCGGGGGCGGTGAAAGGCGGAAAAGTCGGGGTGAGCGGACATTGCCTACCCTTTCTTCGTCATTCCCGCGCACGCGGGAATCCAGTCGCCCTATCGGCGCAAAGCCAAGGCTGACGGTCAGATCCTGCGCCAGAAGATCGACATGGGGATCAAAGTCGCGCCGCATCGTACCGTCGCTACTGGATTCCCGCGTTCGCGGGACGAAGAAGTTATCGTGTCCGGTCAGTCCGCTTTCCGCCACTAGCCTGCCAACAGCGGTCGTCCGGATTTGCCCATCCCGCCTAAAGAGAGCAGGCGCCTCGAGCCCTCCCCTCTAGCCCAAATCCTCCCCGGCTATCGGTTCTCCCCCTTGCCTTGTCGCGCGCCAGCTTCCACTGTGCGGATGCGTTGCGCTGCAGCACGGTCGCAGAAAATCAAGAGGTTTCCCCATCATGGCCATTTTCCGTCCCTTTGTCGGCACGCTGCTCGTCCTGGCGCTTGGCGCCTGCGGCGTTGCGGGCACTGCGCCGCCGCGTGGCGCGGCTGCGCCGGTGGCGCCGAAGGCACAGAATTTCGTCATCGCAGCCAATCCGCTGGCGGCCGAGGCGGGGATGGCCGTGTTGCGCCGGGGCGGCAGCGCTGTCGATGCCGCGATCGCGGTGCAGGCCATGCTCTCGCTGGTCGAGCCGCAAAGCTCGGGTCTGGGCGGCGGCGCCTTCATGACCTTCCTGGATGGGGCGGCCGGCAAGGTCGTGATCTATGATGGCCGCGAGACGGCGCCCGCCGGTGCCAGCGAGACGATGCTCCTCGATGAGGCAGGCAAGCCTCTCCCCTTTGTCGAGGCAGTGGTAAGCGGCCGCGCGACCGGCGTGCCCGGCGCGGTGCGGATGCTGGGCATGGCCCATGCCGAGCATGGCAAGCTGCCCTGGAACAGCCTGTTCGGCGATGTCGAGCGCACCGCGCGCGAGGGCTTCGTCATCACGCCGCGCCTCGGCCGTATGCTTGCGGGCAGCTTCCCGCAGCTCAACGCGGCCGATGCGCGCGCCTATTTCACAAATCCGGATGGCAGCCCCAAGAAGGTCGGCGATCGACTGGTCAACGCGCCCTTTGCCGACTTCCTCCGCCGCCTCGCCGCGCAGGGGCCGGACGCGCTCTACACCGGCGAGACCGCGCAGCGCATCGTCGCCAAGGTCGGCAGCGGGCCGCTCGCGAGCAGCATGACCCTGGCCGATCTCGCCGCCTACAAGCCGGTGAAGCGCGAGGCGATCTGCAATCCCTATCGCGTCTATCTGGTCTGCGTGCCGCCGCCGCCGTCCAGCGGGGTGGGCTTCCTTGAACTGCTCGGCCTGCTGGAAAAGACCGATATCGCGGCGCGTGGCCCCGATGATCCGCAGGCCTGGTATCTGTTCGCCGAGGCGAGCCGCATCATGTATGCCGATCGGGACCGCTATGTCGGCGATGCCGCCTTCGTCAGCGTGCCGGTGCAGGGCATGATCGACCCCGCCTATATTGCGAGCCGCGCCGCGCTGATCGGCCCCCGCGCCGGCCCCGCGCCGGCTGCCGGCACGCCGCCGGGCGCTACGCTCGTCGCTGCGGACGCGACGCTGGAGCCGGCCGGCACCTCGCATTTCATCGTGGGGGATGCCGCTGGCAATGTCGTCTCGATGACGACCACGGTCGAATCCATTTTCGGCACCGGCCGCATGGTGGACGGCTTCTTCCTCAACAACCAGATGACGGACTTCTCCTTCTCGCCGCGTGATCCGGACGGGCGGGCCGCCGCCAATGCCGTGGCACCCGGCAAGCGGCCGCGCTCCTCGATGATCCCGCTCATCCTGCTGGACAAGCAGGGGCATTTTGCCGGCGCCTTCGGTTCGGCGGGGGGCAATGCCATCCTGGCTTATGTCGGCAAGTCGCTCGTCGCCGCTGTCGACTGGGGCCTGCCCACGCAGCAGGCGCTGGCCCTGCCGAACCTCGTGGCGCGCGGCCCTTTCTTCGCGGGCGAGGTCGACAAATTCTCGCCCGCGCTGCTTGAGGGCCTCCGGG
>JAFKLU010000105.1 GCA_017304105.1 Sphingomonadales bacterium | reverse complement strand
ATCATTATTGCCGTTTACGTCGTGGATGTAGAGATCGCGCAGGATGATGTTGCTCGCCACGCCGTGATCGATCGCGTTGACGAAGACGCCGCGCCGCAAGCTGGAGCCTGGCCCGGTGTTGGTGACCTCCAGGCCGCTGAGCACGATATTGTCGGCATTGCGGATCTCGACGGCATTCTCGGCGACGCCGCCCGCCTCGATGCGGGGCCGCGCCCCCTGCCCGCTGCGCGTAACCGTGATGGGCGCGCTCTCCGCGCCGGAATGGATGAGCAACAGCGGCTCGCGCCAGACCGAGCCATCAGCGAGCAGCACCGTATCGCCCGGCTGGAGGTGCGCGCGCAGCAGCGAGCCGAGGGTGCGCCATGCCTGATCCGGCGCGAGGCCGCTCGCATCGTCATTGCCGCGCTCGGAATCGACATGCCAGGTCGCCGCATGGGCGGTCGAGGCGCAGAGCAGAGCGAGCAGGATGGCGAAGCGTTTCACATGACCCTCCAGAAAATGTGGCCCGGACAAGGAAAAGGCCGCCGGAATGACCGGCGGCCTTTTCCTTGTGTTATCTCGGCGAAAGCCGGGATGCCGCCTGGATGACGGACATCAATGTCAGCCGACGATTTCTTCGGGCTTGAAGAAATAGGCGATCTCGATCGCGGCATTCTCATCGCTGTCCGAACCATGGACGCTGTTGGCCTCAATCGACTCGGCCAGCTCCTTGCGGATCGTGCCGGGCTCGGCATTGGCGGGGTGGGTGGCGCCCATGATGTCGCGGTTGCGCTTCACGGCGTCCTCGCCCTCGAGCACCTGCACGACGACCGGACCGGAGATCATGAAGCTGACCAGCTCGCCGAAGAAGGGACGCTCCTTGTGGACCGCGTAGAAGCCCTCGGCCTGCTCCTTGGTCATCTGGATGCGCTTGGAGGCGACGACGCGCAGGCCGGCCTCCTCCAGCATCTTGGTGACGGCGCCGGTCAGGTTGCGACGCGTCGCGTCGGGCTTGATGATCGAAAAGGTGCGGGTAACCGCCATGGGAAAACTCCGGGATATGCGGGGAAAGAAAGACGCGCGCCCTCTAGCGGCGATGCGGGGCGGGATCAAGGGGCGCCATGGGGCAGGCCCTCAAGGCCCCTGCCGCCACTTCCCCCCGTCCTGCTTCCAGAAGCGCGGCGTGACGCCCTCCGCCTTGCTCAGCGCCCGCCAGGCATTGCGCGCCTCTCCGATCGTCTCGTCATCGAAGAAATAGAAGGCCCGCTCATAGTCCAGCGCTTCATCGCGCCAGTGGCCATCCGCAAGGGCCACGTGGCGCGCGCCGTTGGCCGGCGCGCAGGCATCGGCAAGGAGAATGGGCTGCGCCTCCGGCAGCGGAGCATCGGCATGATCGTTGGCGAGATAGGTGTCCGGGCCCGCGCTCCACAGCCCGCGCGAGATGCGGTCGAGCTGATCGCGCCGGGAGGAAACCACCAGCAGGCGGCCGCCATCCTCCAGAATGCGCCGGGCGATGCTGGGGATCACCGCCTCGGCGGGATCGCGGCTGAGCTGATAGAAGTCGACCTGCATGGGTAAGTCATACAAGCCTCACCGTCCGTGTCGAGCGAAGTCGGGGGCAGGCGAGCGCCGCCCCGACTTCGCACGAAGCGAACGGAAGGCGGCGATCACGCAGCCGAATAATGATCCCGAATGAGCTGATCGAGCAGGCGCACGCCATAGCCGGTCGCGCCCTTGTCCCACGTCGCGCCGGGCTTGTCCGACCAGACCATGCCGGCGATGTCGAGATGCGCCCATTTGACGCCATCCTGCACGAAGCGCTTGATGAACTGCGCGGCCGTGATCGACCCGGCATAGCGCGGGCCAATGTTCTTCATGTCGGCGATGGGGCTGTCGAGCAGCTTGTCATAGGCATCGCTGACCGGGAAGCGCCACAGCTTGTCGCCGCTCTGCAGGCCCGCCGCGAGCAGCTGGTTGGCGAGACCGTCGTCATTCGAGAAGAGCCCGCCATGCTCATGGCCGAGCGCGATAATCATGGCGCCGGTCAGCGTGGCGAGATCGATCACCGTCTCAGGCTTGTAGGTGTTCTGCGCCCACCACACTGCGTCGCACAGCACAAGGCGGCCTTCCGCGTCGGTATTGAGCACCTCGACGGTCTGGCCGGACATGGTGGTGACGATGTCGCCGGGGCGCTGGGCATTGCCGTCGGGCATGTTCTCGACGAGGCCGCAAATGCCCACGACATGCGCCTTCGCCTTGCGCAGCGCGAGCGCCTTCATCGTGCCCACGACAGCGCCTGCCCCGCCCATATCCCACTTCATGTCCTCCATGCCGGGGCCGGGCTTGAGGGAGATGCCGCCACTGTCGAAGGTGACGCCCTTGCCGACCAGCACGAGGGGCGCACCCTGCGCGCCGCCCGTGCCATCCCAGCGCATCGCGAGAATGCGCGGCTTGCGGACCGAGCCCTGCGCCACGCCGAGCAGCGCGCCCATGCCGAGCTTCGCCATCTCCTCTTCGTCCAGCACGGTCAGCTCGATGCCGAGATCGGCCAGATGCCGGCTGCGCTCCACGAAGCTCTCGGGATAGAGGATGTTGCCCGGCTCGGACACCAGCTCGCGGGTCAGGGCGACGCCCTGCGCGAGCGCTTCCCGATCCGCCCAGAGCGCCGGCAGCTCGGCCGCGTCGCTCGCCAGCGTCAGGGTCTCCAGCGTCGGCTTGGACTTTTCCGCAAGCTTGGTGCGGTAGGTGTCGATCCGCCAGGCGCGCAGCAGCGCCCCAAGGCCGAGATGGGCGAGGCAGGTCGCATCGACGCCCGCGCCCTCGACAACGGCATGGGCCACCCCCGAAGTCAGGAGTCGCGCCGTCACCGCCGCGCCGGCCTTCTCATAATCGGCGAGCTTCCCCTCGCCCGTGCCGACCAGCAGGATACGCACCGTTCGCCCGCCCTCGGCCGCGAACAGCTCCACAAGGCCGCCCGTTTCGCCTGCGAAGCGCAGACCCGCCGCAGCCTCGGCCGCCAGCGCCTGCGCCTCGATCGGCGGGGCGACGGTGCTGCCCTTGGCGATCGGGAAAATGAGGCAGGCTGCGTCCGTTGGACGGGAAGCGCTGATGGCGACGTTCATGAAAAAGCTCCTGAAAGAATAAGGCGCCGGACGGCGTTGGATGGTGCGGAATAGCGCTTTGGCTGGCACCGCGCCACGCCAAACGGCATGATTGCCGCGATTTCGTGCTCGGTTAGGAGATTGCGATCAGGCCGCCGCAGTGCAATAGGCGAAGCAACGATGGAAAGCGGCGGCGCGGAATTTCGGCGTGCCGGACGGAGACTTTTAGCTTGGCCAGCAAGATGCGCCGCGAAACTGGGGAGCGGGACGGCGTCCGGCTCGGAATGATGGCGCCCGCGCTCGTCATGATTCTTGCGCTCGGAGGCGTCGGGGGCGCAGCCCGTGCGCAGACGAATGAGGCGTCCGACCTGCAGGACCGGCCCGATCGCGGGGTGGACGTGGCGCCGCCCGGACAGCCCATTTCGGCCGAGGAAATCGGCTTCGAGGCGGACCGGATCGACTATGACTACGAGGCGGACGTCGTCACCGCCTCCGGCAATGTCCGCGTGGCACGGCAGGGCGCGCGACTCGCCGCCAACGAAGTGGTGTGGGACCGCAAGGCCGGCACGGTGATCGCGCGCGGCGACGTCGCCCTCGTCAACGAGAAGGGCGACAAGGCCTATGCTGACGAGATGGACGTCACGGAAAGCCTGCGCGACGGCGTCATCGAGAATTTGCTGATCGTCACCAAGACGGAAAATCGTCTCGCGGCCTACAAGGGCACGCGGCAGGGCGACATCTACGTGCTGGAGCGCGCGGCTTATACGCCCTGCCGTGTCGAGGACGATCATGGCTGCCCCAAGGAGCCGACCTGGCAGATCCAGGCCGATCGCGTGGTGCTGGACGAGGCGCGCCAGCGGGTTCGCTATGACAACGCGCGGGTGAAGCTGCTCGGTCTGCCGCTCATCCCCCTCCCCGGCCTGCGCCACAGCATCGGCGACGAAGGCAGCGCCGGCCTGCTCGTGCCGGACATCAATCTGGACCGGCGCAACGGCCTGGAGATCGCGCAGCCTTATTACTGGCGGCTCGCCCCCAATCGCGATCTGACGATCACGCCGCACATCTACACCGCCGTGCTGCCCATGCTGGAGGGCAATTATCGCGCGCTGCTCTCCAATGGCGCCTATCAGGTCACCGGCTACACCACGGTGAGCGCGCGGGCCTCGTCCATCAATTCGACCGTGATGGGCGATGAAGACAAGTTTCGCGGCTACATCGCGGCGAGCGGCAAGTTCCAGTTCGATCCGCTCTGGTCGCTGTCCGGGTCGCTGCGCTACGTCACCGACCGCACCTTCCTCAATCGCTACAACATCAGCTACGAGGACCGCCTGCGTTCGACGGTCAATCTCGAACGGACCGGAACGCGCTCCTATCTCTCGATCGCGGGCTGGGATTTCCAGTCGCTGCGCGCCAATGCCGTCTCGGGCCAGTTGCCGGTGGCGGTCCCCGCCATCGATTATCGCCTGCGCCTCACCGATCCGCTGCTCGGCGGCAATGTGCAGATTCAGGCAAACAGCCTCGCCATCCTGCGCACCGAGGGGCAGGACACGCAGCGGGCCTTCGTGGGCGTCACCTGGTCGCAGAGCCGCCTGACGAGCTGGGGCCAGGAGCTGACGCTCACCGGCTATGCACGCGGCGACGTCTATCACAGCGCCCAGAACGACCTCTCGCCCACCGTCATCTATCGCGGCAATCCGGGCTGGGGGACGCGCGGCATCGCGGCGCTGGCGCTGGATGCGCGCTGGCCGTTCATCGGGCAGATCTTCGGCGGCACGCAGCGGGTCGTGCCGCGCGTGCAGCTCGTCGTCGCCCCGCGCCTCTCCAATCTGGACGTGCCGAACGAGGATGCGCGCGCCATCGACCTGGAGGATTCCAACCTCTTCGCGCTCAACCGCTTCCCCGGCTATGACCGATTCGAGGATTCGAGCCGCATCACCTACGGCTTCGATTATCGGCTGGACCTGCCGGACTTCAGCCTCGATGCCACGATCGGCCAGAGCTATCGTATCGACGAGCGCGCGACCGTGCTGCCCAACGGCACCGGCCTTTCCGACCGGCTCTCGGACATTGTGGGCCGCACGCAGGTTCGCTTCCGCGATTTCGTCCAGCTCACGCACCGGTTCCGCGTGGACAAGGACAATCTCGCCGTGCGCCGCAACGAGCTTGAGGCGACGCTGGGCTCACGCAAGACCTATGTCGAGATCGGCTATCTGCGCCTCAACCGCAACGTGACCTCCGGCGTCGAGGATCTGCGCGATGTTGAGGAAGTCCGGCTCGGCGCGCGCATCGCCTTCGCCCGCTACTGGTCCCTGTTCGGCTCGACCAACATCGACCTGACCGGCGCGAGCGATGACCCGACCAGCACGCTTTCGGGCTTCGAGCCGGTGCGCCACCGCCTTGGCATCGCCTATGAGGACGACTGTCTGGAAGCGGGCCTCACCTGGCGGCGCGACTATCAGACGGTCGGCGATGCGCGGCAGGGCAATTCCTTTCAGCTGCGGCTGGTATTTAAGAATCTGGGCATATAAAGACGAGCCTTCGAAATGGCCCGGCTGTTCGTTCGACCCGCCGGCCGCTCAGCCTCGGTTAAGCCGCAACGGCATAGGGGATGCGCGGCACAGGAGGCGGGACGGACACTGGAAGCAGCCGTCGGTCCGCCAGCGCGAAGCCTGCTTCTGATTGGAGAGCAAGTTTGAGTGACGTGAAGAGGATGACGACCCGTTTCAAGGCTTTGACGATCGCGGGCGTCACGACATGTCTTCTGGTCGCTGCAGCGCACGCGCAGACCGTCCAGGAAGAGAATCCCGAGGCGCCCTCGGCCGGGCTCGACATTCCTGAGAATGTGGTGCTGTTCGGCAAGCGCGATCCCAATGTCCGCAAGGCCACCGCGCTGGTCAACGGGGCAGTCATCACCGAGACGGACATCGAGCAGCGGCTGGCCCTCGTGGTGCTGGCCAATGGCGGCAAGGTGAGCGACGAGGAACGCAACCGTCTGCGCGTGCAGGTGCTGCGCAACCTCATCGACGAGACACTGCAGATCCAGGCGGCCGCGAGCAAGGACATCAAGATCTCGCGCGAGGAGCTGAACGACAACTTCGCGCGCGTGGCAGCCAACTTCAAATACACGCCCGAGAATTTCACGAAGTATCTCGCTGCCCAGGGCTCCTCGGACCGCAGCATCAAGCGGCAGATCGAGGGCGAGGTCGCATGGAACCGGCTGCTGCGGCGCGAGGTCCAACCCTTCGTGAACGTCTCCGAGGAAGAAGTCCGCTCAACGATCGACCGCCTCAAGGCCGACAAGGGCAAGGACGAATATCATATCGGCGAAATCTTCCTGCGCGCCACGCCCGAAAACAGCGCTCAGGTGGAGCAGAACGGCAAGCAGATCCTTGAGCAGATCAAGCAGGGCGGCTCCTTCCAGGCCTATGCGCGGCAATATTCGGAAGCCTCGACGGCGGCCGTCGGCGGCGATCTCGGCTGGGTGCGCCTGCCGCTGCTGCCCGATGAACTCGCGACCGCCGCGCAGCAGATGGCCGTGGGTCAGGTGGCGGGGCCGATCCCGATTCCCGGCGGTTTCTCGATCCTGTACGTGATCGACAAGCGCCAGGTGCTGACCGCCGATCCGCGCGACGCCGTGCTGAGCCTGAAGCAGCTCGCGGTCGACTTCCCGCCCGGAACGACGCCGGCGGACGCACAGAAGCGCGCGAACGAGTTTGGCGAGGCGCTGCGGGCCCTGCGCGGCTGCGGCGCGGTGTCGGACATCGCGACCAGACTCGGCGCCACCGTGGTCGAGAACGACATTCAGGCGCGCAACCTGCCGCCGCAGTTGCAGACCATCCTGCTCCAGATGCAGGTCGGCGAGGCGACGCCGCCGTTCGGCTCCGCGCAGGAGGGCGTGCGCGCGCTCGTGCTGTGCGGCCGCGACGATCCTAAGGACGCCAGCACCCCCTCCTTCGACCAGATCATGTCGCAGATGGAGGAAGAGCGGGTCAACAAGCGGGCACGCACCTATTTGCGCGACCTGCGTCGCGATGCGGTGATCGACTATAACTGAGCTTCACGAGCCGGGGTCCTTCCGACCCGCGCTGATGCGCCCGATCGCGATCTCGCTGGGCGACCCGGCCGGTATCGGACCCGAGATCATCGCCAAGGCATGGGATCTGCGTGACCGCGAGCAGCTTCCCTGCTTCTTCGTCGTGGGTGACATGGCCGCGATCAAGGCCGTGTGGGACGGGCCCGTCGAGCGCATCGACGAGCCTTCCGCCGCGCTGCGCGTGTTTGATCATGCCCTGCCCTGCATGCAGGTGGCCGATGCGGGCGAGGTCGTGCCGGGCCTTCCGACGCTGGACGGCGCGCGCTGCGCCTTCCAGTCGCTGGAGACCGCCACCGGGCTGGTGCGGGCGGAGAGCGCGAGCGCGCTGGTGACGGGGCCCGTCTCCAAGGCACAGCTCGTGCAGGTCGGCTTCACCCATCCGGGCCAGACCGAGTTCGTCGCCGAGCGATGCGGCGTGGGACGGGACAACATCGCGATGATGCTCGCGGGCCCCGGCCTGCGGGTGGTGCCGATCACCATCCATATGCCCTTCACCGCCGTGCCCGAGGCACTGACCCCGGCGCTTATCCGCAGCCGCGCGCTGGCGACCGCGCGGGGCCTCAAGCGCCTGTTCGGCATCGAAAATCCCCGCCTTGCCATGGCCGGGCTAAATCCCCATGCCGGGGAGAACGGGCTGCTGGGCGCCGAGGAAATCGACATCATCGAACCGGTGCTGGCGCAATTGCGCGAGGAAGGGCTCGACATCACCGGGCCGCACGCCGCCGATGCGATGTTCAGCCCGCGCGCCCGCGAGACCTATGACGCCGCGCTCTGCTGCTATCACGATCAGGCGCTGATCCCGATCAAGGCGCTCTATTTCGACGAGGGCGTCAACATGACGCTCGGCCTGCCCATCGTGCGCACATCGCCCGATCACGGCACGGCCTTCGGTATCGCCGGCACCGGCCATGCCCATCCGGGCGCCATGGTGGCGGCCATCCGCATGGCCCGCGACGCCGAGCTTTGCCGCCGCGCCTGGGCCGACCCAGCCTGATCCCATGGCCAGCCTGCCACCCCTGCGCGAGGTGATCGCCGCGCATGGCCTGCGCGCCAGCAAGGCGCTGGGTCAGAATTTCCTGCTCGACGAGCAATTGCTGGATCGGATCGCGGCCGTGCCCGGCTCCCTTGCCGGCGAGCGCGTGTTCGAGGTCGGCCCCGGCCCCGGCGGCCTCACTCGCGCGCTGCTGCGTGCCGGCGCGCAGGTGACGGCGGTGGAGCGCGACGCGCGCTGCCTCCCCGCACTGGCGGAATTGTCGGCCGCCTTCCCCGGCAAGCTGCACGTCATCGAGGACGACGCGCTCAGGGTTGATCCGGTGGCGGCCTGCGGTGGCCCAGCGCATATCGTGGCGAACCTGCCCTATAATGTCGGCACCGCCCTGCTGGTCGGCTGGCTGGAGAGCGACGCCTGGCCGCCCTGGTGGAAATCCGCCACGCTCATGTTCCAGGCGGAAGTTGCCGAGCGGATCGTGGCGAAGCCCGGCACCGATGCCTATGGCCGCCTCGCCGTTCTCGCCCAGTGGCGCTGCGACGTACGCATCGCGATGAAGGTGCATCGCTCCGCCTTTACGCCGCCGCCCAAGGTCATGTCGGCCATCGTACATCTCGTGCCCGCTGCGGCCCCGGAGGGCGTGGACGTGCGCGTGCTCGGCCGGATCACCGCCGCCGCCTTCGGCCAGCGCCGCAAGATGCTGCGCCAGAGCCCCAAGGGCGTGCCCGGCGCGATCGACGCGCTGGCGAGCCTCGGCATCGACGAGAGCCGCCGCGCGGAAACGCTGAGCGTGGCGGACTATGTGGGGCTGGCGCGGCTGCTGGACGGGCGGGCCGGATAGAAGTTGCCCTGATCTGGTGGGAGCGCACTCATTTTCCGTTCGTGTCGAGCGAAGTCGAGACACGTTAAGGTCAGCCTGCGCGTGTCTCGACTTCGCTCGACACGAACGGGATGGAGCTGCATTCATCGGATCAGGGCTAATTCTGGAACTCAATTGCCTGCGAAAGCAGGAACACGAGGGCGCAACCGACGAGCCTAAGCGCCCTAAGACGGATCGACGTTGCCCTTCGGCCCATCCGTGCGGTGCACATTTCCGCTGCGAAACCGTCATGCTGAACTTGTTTCAGCATCCATCGTGCCTTCAAGCTCCGGCCTCGGAGGCGAAATGGATGCTGAAACAAGTTCAGCATGACGAGAAAGTGGCGAGAAGGCCGCCTGTCGATCGGCCCCAGAGTCCTGCGTTTAGACCACGCCCTCCTGCGCCCCTCAGGCGCCCGGCAGTGGCTGCCCCCGACCCTATTTCTGCTCCGGCATCTTCGGTGCGGGCACCTTGCTGCCTTCCGCCGAGGCCACCTTCGGCGCGCCCGCGGCGATGGCGGCGGCGAGCGTATCGGCGGCGGCGCAACTCTGCTTGCACACGCCGCGCAGCTTGGCGAGCGTCTCGCGCGCGCTCTCCGTGGCACCCTTGTCCATCATCGCCAGCCCCTCGCCCTGCAGCGCGGTCTGGTTGGCGGGATCGAGATCGAGCGCGCGGCCATAATAGCGGATCGCCTTGCCCGGCATCTTCTGGATGCGGGCGATCTTGCCGAGGGCGAGATAGATGTCGGCGTCATTCGGAGCGAGCAGCAGCGCGGTCTCATAGGCATCGCGCGCAGCGGCGACATTCTCGGCGGAGAGCGCCTGCTGGCCCTTTGCGATCCATTGCGCCGCCTTCGGATTAGGCGCGGGTGCTTCCGCTTTCTTGCCGAGCGTGCTGCTCGCCGTCAGGGCGAGTGCGGCTGCCAGCATGATGGAAGCAGGTGTAAACCGCATAATCGTCTCCAGAACTTCGCTGCGTGCGACTGACGCCATGGGGACCATCGCTAACATGCTTTTTCGAGAACCGCGAAGAAAAAGCCGTCCGTTCCGTCGTGCGCCGGGGTGAGCAGCGTGCCCGCGCCCCAGGGACGTCCCTGCTCCGTGTCTCTCACTGCCTTCCATAAGGGCGACGAGATAACAAATTGCTGAACCTGAGCGCGCCCTTCGCGATCGATCAGCGAGCAGACGGCATAGACGAGCCGCCCGCCGGGTTTCACCAGCGGCGCGGCGACCCCGAGCAGCCGCGCCTGCAACGCAACGATCCGCGCGAGCCGATCGGGCGTCAGTCGCCAGCGCGCTTCGGGATTGCGCCGCCATGTTCCCGCACCGCTGCACGGCGCATCAATGAGGACGACGTCGCATGTCCCCTCCAGCGCTGCGAGTGCCGCGCTTTCCTTGCCGGGATCGAGCAGCTTCGTCTCGATCATCGCCGCGCAACCGGCCCGCTCGGCGCGGGGCATGAGGCGAGAGAGCCGATCGCGCACCGTGTCCGCCGCGATGATGCGCCCCTCCCCGCCCATGTCCGCTGCAAGCGCGAGCGTCTTGCCCCCGCCGCCCGCGCACAGATCGAGCACGGTCATGCCCGGCCGCGCCGTGCAGGCCTGCGAGATGATCTGGCTGCCCGCATCCTGAATCTCGATGGCGCCGCGCTGGGCAAGCGGATCATTCTCGGCATCGGTGCCGGA
>JAFKLU010000104.1:19711-20185 GCA_017304105.1 Sphingomonadales bacterium | reverse complement strand
GCAGCATCAGCCCGAGCAGCAGCGACAAGATCCCTTCGGGCGTCCGCACGAACAGCCAGAGCCCTGCGCCGACGCCGATGAGAGAGCCGGCCGTGAACGTCCGCACGATCGGCCAGTCGATCTCCGCCCAGAAGGCGTGCGTGCGCGAGAACAGCGAGCCGAAGGAGAGCACCGACTGCATGGCAATCGCCGCGGGCAGCGGCATGATCCACGTCAGCGCGCCAAAGAGGACATAGCCACCGCCAACAGAGAAACATGCGCTGATCGCGGAGGCGGCCAGGCTGGCCGCCCCCAGGATCAGGAGGCGCTCAGCCTCCTGCATGGGCCGGAGCGCGCGGGGCCGTGTAACCCGCCCAGTATTTCGGCTCGAGCCGCAGCGCGATGAGCGCGCACACGCCCGCCGTCAGCGCCACCGCGATGAACGGAATGCTGAAACCGCCGGTGAGATCGACCCCGATGCCAATCGCCCAGATG
>JAFKLU010000104.1:0-19663 GCA_017304105.1 Sphingomonadales bacterium | reverse complement strand
GTCGACCTCGGCGTTGAGGAAGGCAATGACCTGCGCAATGGGCTTGATGCCATAGAGATGGCGCGCCAGCACCGGCGCCTGGACCACCACGCCGCCATGCGAGACGCCGCGCACCAGCATGAAGATCAGGAACGTCGCCAGTCCCGCAACGGGGAAGGACAGCAGCACGGCCACGCCGCACAGCACCCAGCACGCCGCCACGCCCTTGGTAGAGAACCGATCAAACACCCAGCCGAACAGGATCTTGCCCAGACCGGAAATGACGAGCACGATGGTGAAACCAACCGCCGCCATATAGGCGCCCAGATTGGCCTGCCGCTCGACGAACAGCGGGATATACTCGTTCACGCCGTTGCTGATCGCGCCCGAAAGCGCCGCCGCGACGATCAGCATAATGAACTGGCGCGTCTTGACGATGGAGCGGAATTCCGGACCGGCATCGGTCGCCGCCTGCGAGCGGCCCTTTGCGCCCTTCCCGCCCGCCGGGCCGGGATCAAGCTCTTCGGCCGTGTAGCCATAGGCTTCCGGCGTTTCGCGAAACAGGAAGATCGCCGCGCCGAGCACGACCGTCAGCACCAGCGCGCCGGCCGCGGCCGCCGTCACATGCCAGCCGAAATTCTGCAGGCCAAAGGAGGTCGCCAGCGGCACGATGGCTCCGGCCGCAGCGCCGCCGAGCATCGCCACGCCGGTGATGCGACCGATGCTGGCGGAATGCCATTTGGCCAGCGTCACCTGCACGGCGATCAGCGAGAGGATCGAGGCGAAACCGGAAATCGCGGCAAGCGCATAAAAGATCGGCAGATTGCTGACGAAATAGAGCCCGAGCGTCGCGACGCCGACAACGATCACCGCCTGCACGAAGACGCGCTTGAGGCCGAACTTCATGATGAGCCCGCCGGCAAACAGTCCGGCCACGCCCGAAACGGCCGACTTGATCGCCATGAAGCTGGTGGTCTGGCTGATCGTCCAGCCCATATCCTGCGAGATGCTGCCATACATGATGGGCATCATCATCGAGACGCCGGCCAGCGCCACGCCCCATACCAGAAAGCCGGTCAGGACGTTCATCCAGGTGTAGCGTCGCATTGTCGCGATCGAAGGGCGTCCGTCCTCACGCATTCTCAAACCCTCTCCCAGTCACCGAAAATGACGGCTCCCATGCCGATCCGCAGATTCGGCCGATCGCGCGCAAATTAATCCGATCGTTCTCTCAAACAGAATGCTGTTCTTTTATTTATCAGAGTCGCTGATGTCAATCACGCCAGCGTGGGCTTGCGGCGGAGCGTTGTCAGCCCCGTTCCTCATCCGCGGGCCCCCTCCGGCCAGATTCCATGGTTTCCGGGCGAAAGGATCCCCGCCGGGTCGAACGCCTGCTTGAGTCGTCCATAAGTCCGGCCCAGCGCATGATTGTTGAAGCTGAACGCGCCGAGCGCCTGATCCGCGAGTGCCACATGCGCGCGATAAGGCGCGCAGCCCCAGCCCCGCGCTTGCTCGTAAAGCGCCTGCATGGCCGTGCGCGCGGCGGCCACGCGCGCGGGATCTGCCGCGTCGAACATCAACATGCACGCAGCGACCATGCTGCGCTGATTGACCAGCATCCCGACCGGGCCGATCAGGCCGTGGCGCTCCGCGACCGCCCGCACGGCCCGATCCAGCCGCAGCGCCGCCTCACCCGAACAAGGTAGCACGGGGGAGAAATCCATATGGCCGAAGCTCTGCCCGAACACGCCCTTCAGCCGATCGAGCAGCACCTGATTGGGGATGCCGGCGGAAATATAGTCGCGCGGCTCGACCTCCTCCGGCCCCGCCGTGCCGGGATAGGTGCGCAGCTCCAGCTCCGCACCGGGAATCGCCGATAGGGCACGGGCGAGGATGGCGCGCCGCGCCGCGACCATCTCCGCAGGACCATAAAGGCCGAGGCGCACATTCCAGCGCCCGGGGCGCAGCACCGTCTTCAGCTTGGCCAGCGTGAAGGCGCCCTGTCCCGGATCGGCAGCCTCGTCCTCCTGCGGCGTGCCCACGATCATCGGGATGCCTTGCAGCACCCCCTCCTGCAAAAGCGAGCGGAGCATGTCGATCAGCGGGATGATGTCCGCTTCCTTCATGCACTGGATGGTGCCGATCGCGAACACTTCCGGGCGCGGCATCATCCAAAGGCCGGCCTTGGTCACGATGCCGAGATTGCTCTGCTTGAACAGCTCGTCGAGCGAGGGACCGAAGCCGCCAGGTCCGGCGTGAGATCCAACGGCCAGCACCACTTCCAGCCCGCACAGGGCACCGGCATGATCGCCCATCACGCCATAGCCATAGCCATGGTCCAGCGCGTTGCCGATGATGCTGCCCCAGCCCAGATCCGGCACGGACATCATCAGCGGCACGTCCTGCGCACGCAATGTGTCGTAGAGCTGACGGAAGCTCACGCCGGGCTCGATCTGGACGTGGCCCTGCCGGGCGTCGATCTCCAGGATCCGGTTCATGCGGCGGAAGTTCAGCACCACGGCGCCGCTCACCACCGGGGCTGACCCGCCATAGCCGTAATTGCGCCCCATGGACGAGGTCCAGAGATGGAAGCCCTGCTCGCCGGCGAGTCGCACGACGGCCTGGACTTCCTCTACGCTGGCCGGCTGAACAACCACGCCGGGCACATGATCCTGCGCATCTGGCCCCTCGAAGGGATCGCGAAACTCCGCGAACGCGGCGCCCTCGCACAGCACAGCCTCATTGCCGAGCAGGCGCCGCAATTGCTCGACCGTTTCGGTGGGCAAGATCTGCCCCGCATATCCGTGACCATTCCCCGGCATCAACTCATCCCTTCCTACGCTCGCGAGCGGTCCCACCGCCGTCAAACCGTTCCTTCAAACAGAACGGCGTTATGTTTCATATTGCACCACAAGCGAATCGTGAATACAAGCGTTTTCAGTTTAGGAGGGATCACATGGCAGTTCGCAATGGCAATCAGTACAAGGCAGCCCTGGACGACGGTCGAGTCGTCTGGCTTGGCGAAGGCAAGGTGAACGTCGCGACCGACCCCGGCCTCGCCGGCTCGGTGAACGGCATGGCCGGCTATTTCGATTGGCAGAACCAGTATGCCGACGAGTGCCTGGTCGACGATCCGGAGAAGCCGGGCGAAAAGATGAACGTCAGCCTGATGCTGCCCAAGTCGAAGGAGGATCTCATGATCCGCCATCGCGGCCTGGAGCGCCTCGCCCGTTACTCGAACGGCATGCTTGGCCGTACCCCGGATTATGTGAACGTCGTCCTCTCCGGCCACACGGCCCGCGCGGACATCTGGGCCAAGGGCAAGCCGGAAGGCTATGAGCGCCTGAAGAACTTCCACCGCGAAGTCATCGACGGCGACCTCTCGATGACCCACACCATCGTTCACGCGAACATCGACAAGGGCGCCCCGCCGCTCGCCGGCATGAACTCCGAGCTGACCCTGCGCGTGGTCGGCCGCAACGAGAACGGCGTGATCGTGCGCGGCGGCAAGGTGCTGGCCACGCTCGGCCCGCTCGCCGACGAGCTTTACGTCTATTCCTCCATGCCCATTCCGTCGGGCGCGGAAGAATATGCGCTGATCTTCTCGATTCCGGTCAACACCAAGGGCGTGATCCAGATTTGCCGCGATCATTATGGCGTGAGCTCGAGCGTGGCCGATGCGCCCTTCTCCTCGCGCTTTGACGAGCAGGACGCCTTCGTGATCTTCGACGATGTCGAAGTGCCCTATGAGCGCCTGTTCTGCGACGGCGACCTGAACGTCTACAACAACCTCAACCAGGGCGTCTCGCCGGGCAACACGCTGCAGCAGACCGCGATCCGCGCGATGGTGAAGCTCGAATTCGCCTACGATCTGTGCTCCAGCATCGCCAAGATCACCAACAGCCTGCACGCGCCGGACGTGGCGGTGCAGCTCGGCGAGATCCATTCCTATCTCTCGCTCACCCGCTCCGCGATCATCGCGGCGGAGGAGCGCGCGCACGACTGGGGGGCGGGCGCTTTCTTCCCGCACCGCGACCTGTCCGTGCTGCGCTGCGTGATGCCGGGCTGGATGACGCGCGTGAACCAGATCATCCGCGCCATCGGCTCGCACAATCTGCTGTGCACGCCCTCGCTGGCGCTGTTCGAGGACCCCGAGATCGGCGACAAGCTGCGCAAATATCTGCCCGGTTCCAACGGCATCGCCGCCGAGGATCGCGCCCGTATCATGAGGATGGCCTGGGACTTTGCCGGCTCTGCCCTCGGCAGCCGCGTGGAGCTCTACGAGATGTTCTACCTGACCAGCCAGACCCGCGCGCGGATCGGCGACCATATGACCGCCCAGCGTGACGGCGAATGGGGTCAGGTCCGTGAGTTCATGCAGAAGTCGGGCATCCTCCCGGACTGATGTCCATGACCTCCCCCGACCAATCCAAGGCCGCCGCCAGTGCCCATGAGGTGCTGGCGGCGGATTTCCGGGGCGCCATGCGCCGCCTCGCCAGCGGCGTCGCGCTGGTCACCACGGCCGATGCCGATGGCACGCGCTACGGCATCGCCATGACGGCGGTGATGTCGCTCAGCATGGAGCCGCCCTCCCTGCTGCTGGCGATCAACCGCACGGCCTCGCTCTGCCGCCCGCTGCTGGACCGGGGCCTGTTCGGCGTCAGCATCCTCGCGCGGGAGCAGGAGCAAAGCTGCAACGCGTTCGTCAGCGCGCCGGCGGCCGAGCGGTTCAGCCATGGCGACTGGATAGCCCATGATGAGAGCGGCATTCCGCTGCTGGGCTCCGCCCTCGCCGGCATCGTCTGCCGGCTGGACAAGGCCGAGCCTTTCGGCAGCCATGTGGTCATCCGGGGTCTGGTCGACTATGTGAGCCTCGATCCTTCCAGCAATGCGCTGGTCTATCTCGACGGACGCTATGGCGGAATGACAGCCAATGACTGACGGCCATGAATGACCTCTCCCCCCGGCGCGCGCCGCTGGACAAGGCCAGGCCGCAGGCCGCCGATCAATCCAGCAAGGCCCGTTTCCTCCTCGCCGACGAGCAGTTCATTCGATATGGCTATGATCGCTGCACCATCCGCGCGATCGCCGCGCAGGCCGGCACCAGCCTCGCCTCGCTGAGCCGCAACTGGAAGAGCAAGCGGCATCTTTTCGAAGAGGTGTTCCAGCGCCACTTCGAGCCGATCCACAAGGCGCAGCACGAGAATTTCGATGCGCTCGAGCGGCTCGGCAATCCCGGCGTCCGCGATATCGTCGAGGCGTTTTTCGATTCCGCGATCAGCCGCAGCGGCAGCGAGGGCGAGGCGCGCCACAGCCACATGGTCTATTGCTGCGCGCTCACCGACCCTTCCGAGGAGGCGCGCAGCATCACGCGGCCGCTCGTCACGCCGGTGCGCAGCCGCCTCATTACGCTGCTGCGCCGCGCCGTGCCGGATGTGGACGAGGAACGCTTCTTCCTGATGATGACGATCGTGCTCGGCACCTATCTCTATCCGCAGGCGCATGGCTCGCGCCTGGCCGCCATCATGGATTTCGATCTGTCGCGAGTCGACTGGACGAAGGCCTCCGGCACGCTCGCTGATCTCGTCAGCTCCGGCCTGGCGCGCTGACGGGCGCCCTGCGCGCATATTGCCCTTCGATCTTCGATCCGCTGGGGAGCGTGGACAAATTCGGACGGCGCTATTCACTTGGACCATCCCGAAAACGGACTGCCCAGACACGCCAACAAAGATGACAGCGCTAGGATCGACTTGCCTGAAAACAGCTCATGGCAGATGGTGTTGTGATGGGCTCCAAGTCGGCAACTCAGAATCAAAAGAATCGGATCGGGAGGTGCGTGCTCCTCTCACAGATCCTGCTTGCTTATTTACCAGCATCGATGATGGTGGTCGCGGCAGTGCTATTTTTTGCGCATTCCTATCTTGGGTTTCTATTTTTCTTCGCAGTTCCGGTATCACTTGTCGGAGGCTTTCTCGCCGCAGCGGTAGGCGTTGGACGACTGCGGTGCTGGCATTGCAGTGAGCGCGTTTTGTCTATCACTTTTCCAGTGTGGCCGTTCCAAGATGAATGCGCTCATTGCGGCTCCGCGATGAGAGCGCCCGACTAGCCCAGCAAACATCCATCGGGCGGGATGTCCGCTAACCCCGACCTCCCTGCCATATAGCTGCCCACACGTCCGCTCCTTAAAGCGGACGTCACACGCGATGAATTTGTCCGCGCGTCCTGATCTCCCCGCACCAATCGTGCGCAAGTAACAGAGTGCGCCGCTCATCAGCGCCGTGCCGAGATTTTGGCGATGTCCCTGATGGCGGAACGGCAAGCGGCGGATCAGACCGGGCGCGCGCCCTGCCTGATCCGCCGCCCTGCCTCAAAAACTCAGGCGGCCTTTTCGAGCGGCCGGATGGCGTCTGCGTTCGCCCAGTTGCCGTGCAGGCCAAAGCGCAGGCGCACGGGGATGTTGATCGTCGCGATCGGGCCCTTGGCGATGTCCGTCGCCTCGAAGATCAGCAGATCGCTGCCCCGCTCTTCCAGCCGGTTGCAGACCATGACGATCCAGCCGTCGCCTTCCGGCGCATCCGGCGAGCGCGGCACGAAGCACGGCTCCTGAATGCTGGACACCGGGCCACACCACCATTTCTGCTCCGTGCCGTTCTCCAGATCGACAAAGCCGAGCGTGTTCATCACCCAGCCGCCGGCACTGCCGCCCTTCATCTCGACCGGCTGGGAGGGATCGATCACGACCATCCAGCCATAGCGGTTCTTCGCGCCGGTGAACCGGTCGTCGATCTTGGGGAACTCGCCGATCATCTCGGACAGGCGAACGGACTTATAGTCCTCGTCATTCTGGTTCATGTCGACGGTCCAGCGCGTCAGATAGGTCGCGCCCGCCACCGGATCGAACGGGGCATCGTTGATGTCCGGGAAGAAGGGCATCATGTTGTTCGCCGCCACCGGCAGATCGAGATGGATCTTCGAGCCGTCCTGGAAGGCATTCATCACATGCGCGGTGAAGCAGTTGCCGCCCTTGAACCAGCGGATATCCTCCGCCGTCGTCCCCGGCTTGCGCGGCATGACGGCGAGATAGGTGGGCAGCGAGGTATCGAAGCCGAAATGCGGCTTGCCCGCCTCCAGCCGCTCCCAGTTGCTGGTCATCGGCATGACCGAGAAGAGCGCATAATCCGGCGTGATCGCAAAGTCGTGCATCATGCAGTAATACGGCGTCTCGAACCACACATCGTAGAGCAGCTCGCCATCCGGGCTGATCTCGTAATAGGTCATGTCGCGGGTCAGCACGCCCTTGGAGGCATAGCCGAAGCTGCACAGATTGCCGGTCGCGGGGTCGGTCTTGGGGTGGGCGGAGAAGGTCTCGCCCTTCATCTTGCCCTGGAAATCGATATAGCCCTGCGTCTCCAGCGTCACCGCATCCATGACCAGCGGCGGCGAATCCTCCTTGAGCGCATAGAGCCGGCCGCCGTGGATATAGGCATTGGTGTTGGCCGTGCCGCGGATCTTGCCCTTCACCGACTCATCGTCCGTCAGCGGATT
This sequence comes from Sphingomonadales bacterium, assembly GCA_017304105.1. GTDB lineage: Bacteria > Pseudomonadota > Alphaproteobacteria > Sphingomonadales > Sphingomonadaceae > Sphingobium. The sequence continues at coordinate 12,139 of JAFKLU010000104.1, read as the reverse complement.
GCGATAGGCACCGAACAGCGCGCGCCCCGCCTCGTTCTCCAGCTTCCACTTGTCCGTCTTCGCCCAGCGCTGGGTGAAGTTCACCTTGCCGTCCCTGAAGCGGAACATGGAGATCATCCCATCGCCATTGAACGCGATGTCATTGCCCAGCTTGGGCGGGAACTGATGCTCGGGCTGCACGCGATAGAAGGCGCCATCCATTTCCGGCGGGATCTGGCCGTGGACGTTGAGATCCTCGACATTCGCCTCGACGCGCGAAGGCGTGTTGAAGCCGGTGAAAGCTGGCACATCAGGGAAAGTGGTCATGAGCATCTCCTAAGGCATGACGTCTAAGCCGGGCGGCAGCCGAAGGCCCTACTTTGTTCTACATAACAGAACGGTATTCTATAAATTGAAAGAGCCGTTGTCCAGACCCTTTGAATCGCATCGTCGCGACTCGGGCCTCCCCGGCTGAGCGAAGCCGATTGCGCAGAAGGCTACCGGTAGGGGCCAACAGCGGCATTTCCGCGCGTCTCCGGCGCGTGCCGCACGCTCAATTGACAAGCGAGCCCGTCGCAAATAAAAAGAACACTGTTCTGATAAATAGAACGCCCAGTGATGCGACCCCATAGTGGGGCGTGCCGGACCGTTTGAAATTTCGGAGGGGAATGATGAAACACCAGATTCGCGGAGCCGGTCTTTGGGCTGGCGCAGCGCTGTGCGCCTTGATGCCGACTCAGCTGCTGGCACAGGAACAACCTGCCGACGGAGCCGATGCGGGCCCCGCGGAAATCATCGTCACCGCGCAGTTCCGTCGCGAGAGCGCCCAGAAGGCAGCTCTCTCCATCGACGTGCTGTCGTCGGAAAAGCTGCAGACCGCAGGCGTCGCCCAGGCGACGGACCTCGCGCGCCTCTCGCCGGGCGTGCAGATCACCCAGGGTGGATCGGCGCTGCAGATCTACATTCGCGGTGCGGGCGACTTTGCCACGACCGGATACAGCAACGCTGCCGTGGCGCAGGCTTATGACGGCGTGTTCGCCGCCCGCAGCCAGTATGTCGCCGGCACGTTCTTCGATCTTGAGCGCGTGGAAGTGCTCAAGGGACCGCAAGGCACGCTCTACGGCCGCAACGCCACCGGCGGCGCGATCAACATCATCCCTGTCGAACCCCGGATCGGCACGTTTGAAGGCTATGCCAGCGCCGGTTTCCAGAACTACAACGGCTTCAACAGCGAAGGCGCGATCAACATCCCGATCGGCGCCAACTCGGCCCTGCGCGCCTCCTTCCAGGGCGTGTCGCGCAATGGCTACATCACCGACGGGACGGACGACGACAAGCACCACTCCTTCCGTCTCCAGTTCAAGACCGAACCGAGCGCGGACGTCACGCTGCGCCTCGGCTTCAATTACCAGCATCTGGACAATCGCTGGACCTCGATCAACGACAGCCTGAACAGCCTGATCAGCAAGGTTACGGCGCCCCCGGGCATCTATCCGCTCAACACGGCCGATGTGTACCAGAACATCACCATCTGGGGCGTCAACGCGCATCTGGACTGGAAGCTCGGGCCCGCGACGCTGACCGTGATCCCCGCCTATCAGCGCGTGGAGATGGACTCGCTGGTCATGCCGGCGCTCTATTTCAACACGGTCAACGAGTTCACCGGTGCGCCGTCGACCTCCGACGCCAAGACCCTCGAAATCCGTCTCGGCAATGCCGACAACAAGCTGAAGTGGGTGCTGGGCGGCTATTATTTCCGGGAAGATCAGGACAGCTACAATTCGGTGCGCCTGGGCCTCGCCTCGGATACCGCATTCGTCGCCGACCTGAGCACCGAAGCCTATGCCGCATTCGGCGAGCTGACCTATTCGCTCACGGACGCACTGCGCCTGACCGGCGGCCTGCGCTACACGGACGAGAAGAAGACGGTTGACGGCCACCGCTATGCGCTCTTCGGCTCGAGCGCCTGCCTGGTCCGGGGCACCGGCCCGCAGGGAAGCTGCGAGCTGCTGACGTCCAACGGCACCAATGTGAAGGGCACCTACGGCGCCAACAAGCTCAACTTCAAGGCTGGCGTCGAGTTCGACGCCGCGCCGGACAGCATGCTCTATGCGAGCGTGGCGACCGGCTTCAAATCAGGCGGCCAGTCCAACGCGGACATCGACCCCTACAAGCCCGAGGAAGTGACGGCCTACACGCTGGGCGCCAAGAATCGGTTCTTCGACCGCAAGGTGCAGCTGAACGCCGAGCTGTTCTACATGGACTATCGCGACCGGCAGGAGAATTTCACCTCGCTGGACCGGGGCGGCGCACAGGTCTCCTCGCTGTTCAATGCGGGCAAGGCCGTTGCGAAGGGTGCGAGCGTCGATCTGACGCTGTTCCCCACCCGCAACGACCAGTTCCGGGTCGCCGTGGAATATGTCGACAGCGAATATAAGGAGTTCACCTACCGCAACTTCCGGCCGGGCAACCCCACGGCGCGGACATCCTGCGGCGTGAGCGCGGTCCCGGGCGGAACGGCGCAGACCGGCTTCTGGACGATCGACTGCACGGGCTTCCAGCTGCCGCGCACGCCGACCTGGTCGGGCACGGTCAGCTACACGCACACGTTCGATCTGGCGAACGGCGCGGTGATCGACTTCTCGCCGGACATGTCCTTTGCCTCCTCGCGGTGGCTGTCCGCCGAGATCGTCGAGAACGCACTGGCGGATGCCTATGTGCTGTTCAATGCGAGCCTGACCTACCGCGCGCCGGACAATGCCTATTCCGTCCAGCTGTTCGTGCGGAACATCGGGAACGAGGCGGTCTACACCGGCACCCAGCAATATCCGTTCATCAACAACTATAACGGCCAGGATATTGCTCCGCCGCGCACATACGGGGCGCGGTTCCGGGTGAAGTTCTGAAAATTCAGGGGGGTAGCTGGCAACAGCTACCCCTCACTGCTTTGTATCGCTGCGCGGCAGCGACGCGGCCTGCAGCGGAGCAGGCGGGGCAGAAGGCCCCATTTTACAAAAACATACCGAGCCGCGCGTGGGTCTCACCGCGAATACGGAAGAGGCTTGAACTTCACGTCGCGCTTTACTAAAATAGAATAGTGTTCTGACAAATAGAACTGATGAGGAATTCGGCAATGCGACTCGCTCGATTTGACGGTGGACGGCTGGGCGTGGTGGTCGGTGAGGAAATCGCCGACATCACCGGACTGGTCGGTGGAGACCCCCAGCAGTGGCCCGACGTGAACATGGTCCGGCTCATCCGCGACTTTGACCAGCTGCGCGGCACGATCGAGGCGGCGCTGCCCGGCCTGCCCCGCCTGCCGCTGGCGCAGGTGCGCCTGGAAACGCCGGTTCCCTGGCCGAACAAGATCATTGCCTATCCGGTCAATTATCACGCCCATGGGCGCGAGATGCAGGCGCAGTATCGCGCCACGAATCAGGGCTTCTTCCTGAAGCCCAACTCCGCCCTCTCCGGCCCCGCCGACCCGATCCTGCTGCCCGCCGTGCCGGGGCGCGAAGTGCACCATGAAAGCGAGCTGGCGATCATCATCGGCAAGGAGTGCCGCGGCGTCGCGCGGGAAGACTGGCAGGATGTCGTCTTCGGCTATGCCTGCCTGCTCGACATGGTGGTGCGCGGGCGCGAGGAGCGGGTGTTCCGCAAGGCCTATGACACCTTCTGCCCGGTCGGCCCGTGGATCACCACGGCAGACGACGTGACGGACCCCGCCGCGCTCGACATGAAGCTCTGGGTCAACGGCGAGCTGCGCCAGAGCGCCAACACGCGCGATCTGGTGCTGGACATTCCGGGCATGGTCGCCACCGCCTCGGCCGTGATGACGCTCTATCCCGGCGACATCATCGCCACCGGCACGCCCGAGGGCGTGGGCCCCGTGGTGGATGGTGATCGCATCCGCATCGTCATCGATCAGGTCGGCGAGATGAACGTAGACGTGGTGCAGAGCGACCAGGGCATGACCGAGGTCTTCGCCCAGCCCTATGTGCCCCCGATCATCAAGCAGAACTGACATGAGCGCCGATCGGGAAACCGCGCTCGCCGCGCTCTACAGCGACTTCGCCGCCCTCAATATGGAGGGCGGCTGGCATCGCCGCTTCCCGGCACTCTGGGCCGAGCCGCGGCGCAACTTCCTGCCCCATGTCTGGCACTATGCCGATGTGAAGCCGATCCTGGAGCGCGCCGGCGAACTGGTCGACACGCAGCAGGCCGAGCGGCGCAACCTCACCATGTTCAACCCGGTCGAGGGCAATATCTACTCGACTGTCCGCACCATCGTCGCGGCCTATCAGATGATCAAGCCCGGCGAGACGGCCCGCGCGCACCGGCACACGCCCAACGCGCTGCGGCTCATCCTGGAAGGGCATGGCACCTCCACGGTCGTCGACGGCAAGCAGGTGGAGATGCGCCCCGGCGACGTGCTGCTCACGCCCAACTGGGCCTGGCACTCGCACAGCAATGACGGCGCCGAGCAATGCTACTGGATGGACTTTCTGGACGTGCCGCTCGTCCATCTGCTCGAGCCCATGTTCTATGAGCCGCATCCCGACGGCGTCGAGCAGGCGGTCGAACTGCTCGACCAGGCCCCGATCGCATTCCGCTGGGAAGACACGCTCGCCCAGTTCGAGGCCGAGCAGGCCCGGCTGGGCGCGGACGTGCCCCTGACCATCGAACTTGGCCCGGCGCAGCTCGACACCATCGCGCTGCACATGCTGCGCATCAATGCCGGCCAGACCAGCGCGCCCGCACAGACCACGGCCAACGCGATCTTCGCCGTGGTGCGGGGCAGCGGGTTCGCCGAGATCGATGGCGCGCGCCATGCCTGGTCCTTCGGCGACACCATCGCCGTCCCCGCCTGGCGCGCGCACAGCTTCCACGCCGAGCAGGACGCCGTTCTCCTGCGCGTCTCCGATGAGTCCGTCCTGCGCAAGCTCGGCTGGCTGCGGAGCCGGCGCCCATGATCCCCCTTCTTCTTCCATCCCTTGCAGACTGGAGCAACGCGTGAGCAAGTCGCCAAAAATCATCATCGCCGGCGGTGGCATTGGCGGCATGGCCGCCGCGCTGTCGCTGCTTCGTCGCGGCTATGACGTCGACATCTACGAACAGGCCCATGAACTGGGCGAGGTCGGGGCGGGCGTGCAGATCAGCCCCAATGGCTCGCGCGCGCTGGACGCGCTCGGCGTGTTCGACACGCTGCGCCTCGCCTCCTGCGAGCCGCGCCGCAAGGAGTTCCGCCTGTGGAACACCGGCCGCTCGTGGGAGATGTTCGACCTCGGCAAGATGGCCATCGAGAAATATGGCTACCCCTATCTCACGGTCTATCGGCCGGACCTGCTCAACACGCTGAAGGACGCCGTCGAGGCCATCAAGCCCGATGCCATCCGCCTCTCCGCCCATGCCGAGGACGTGGAACTCGCTGACGACAAGGTGAGCCTGCATCTCTCCGGCGGCCGCACGGTCACCGGCGACATTCTGGTGGGCGCCGACGGCGTGAAGTCCGCCATCCGCAAATCGCTGTTTGGCGATGATGAGGCCAATTTCACCGGCATGATCGCCTGGCGCGCCGTGATCCCCATGGAGCGGCTGCCAGAACATATGCGCCAGATGGTCGGCTGGACGTGGATCGGCCCGGGCGGCCACATGGTCAATTATCCGCTGCGCGGCGGGCAACTGATGAACATGATCGGCACGATCGAGCGCGACGACTGGCAGGTCGAGAGCTGGTACACGCAGGGCTCGGTCGAGGAATGCGCCAACGACTTCAAGGGCTGGCACGAGGATGTGCAGAGCCTGATCCATGCCGCGCCGACCATCATGAAGTGGGCGTTCATGGAGCGCACCCCGCGCCAGGTGTGGAGCAAGGGCCGCGCGACGCTGCTCGGCGATGCGTGCCACGCCACGCTGCCCTTCCTGGCGCAGGGCGCTGTCATGTCCATCGAGGATGGCGTCGTCCTCGGGCGTTGCCTCGACAAATATGACGATCCGCAGGAAGCCCTGCGCCGTTATGAGCAGGCCCGTGTCGAGCGCACGAGCCGCATGGTGCGGGGCGCCAAGGACAACACCGCCCGCTTCCACGAGGCCGCCCTCGCCACCGAGGAAGGCGCGGTCAAATATATGGAAAGCGAGTGGAGCCGCGCGCCGATCCAGGATCGCTACGAATGGCTCTACAGCTACGACGCCGAGACCGTGGACATCTGACATGGACCCGCAATCCACAGCTGATACGGGCTCGCTGCCGCCCGCCGACCTGCTGGAAGGCATCCGGGTGCTGGACCTCACCAATGTGCTGTCCGGCCCCTATGCCACCTACCAGATGGCCATGCTGGGCGCCGAGGTCATCAAGGTCGAGAATCCGACTGGCGGGGATCTTGCCCGACAGCTCGGTGCCTCGCCCGCGCTGAACGCGGCGCTGATGGGCACGTCCTTCCTCGCCCAGAATGCGGGCAAGAAATCGGTGACGCTCGACCTCAAGAAGCCGGCGGCCAAGGAACTCTTCCGCCGCCTGCTGGAGAGTGCGGACGTGATCGTCGAGAATTTCCGCCCCAAGGTGATGGAACGGCTCGGCTTCTCCTGGGAGGAGGTGCGCAAGATCAATCCGCGCATCGTCTATTGCGCCATCTCCGGCTTCGGACAGACCGGACCGCTCAGCGCCAATCCGGCCTATGACCAGATCGTGCAGGGCTATTCCGGAGTGATGAGCATCACCGGGGACGCGCAGTCTGCGCCGCTGCGCGTGGGCTATCCGCTGTGCGATACGCTGGGCGGCATGGGCGCCGCCTTTGCCGTGGTGAGCGCCCTGTTCCGCCGCGAACGCACCGGCCAGGGCTGCTACATCGATCTTTCCATGCTGGATTCGACGATTTCCGCCATGGGCTGGGCGGTTTCGAACTATCTGATCGCCGGGGTGGAGGCCAAGCCAATCGGCAACCAGAACATGACGGCCGCCCCTTCCGGCGCCTTCCGCGCATCCGACGGCCCGATCAATATCGCCGCGAACAAGCAGGAACAGTGGGAAGCGCTGTGCGGCATCATCGGCCGGCCCGAGCTGACGAGCGACCCACGCTTTGCCGAGCGCGAGGCGCGCAAGGCGCACCGCCAGGAACTCAACGCCCTCATTGATGAGGCCTTGGCCGCCAAGACTGCCGAGGAATGGGAAACGCTGCTCAATGCCGCCGGCATCCCCGCCGGCCGCATCCTGACGGTGCCCGGCGCGCTGGCGCATCCGCAGATCATCGCGCGCGATCTGGTGCAGGCGCTGCCGCTCGGCCAGGCGGGGCTGGATGAAGTGAAGGTCGTGCGGCCCGGCTATGCCTTTGCCGACAGCCGCCCGACCGCGCGGTGCGCCCCGCCCGTTCTGGGCGCCGACAATGAAGATGTATTCGGCGCGCTCGGCGTGGACGCGGACACGATCGAGACGCTGCGCCAGGATGGGGCGATGTGATGATAATGGCGTCTGCAGGTCTGGTGCGCGCCGGAGGGCGCGCACCAACGCCTGTCCGTTCAGCCAGCCCGCAACGCCGCAAATCGTGCCGGGGAAGCGCCCAGACTGATCGACAGCCGCACGCTCGCATCGATGAGCGCGGGCTTCATCTGCTCGGCATAGGCCTCGTTGAAGCGGGTGATCGGGCCGGACAGGGTAAGCACACCCATCAACGCATTGTTGGCTCCAAAGATCGGCACCGCCAGCGCCGCCATTTCCGGCTCCACGCTGCCGAAGGATGCCGCCATGTAGCTGTCCGGCGTCAGCGGACGGCCCGGCTCCTCGGTGAACCGGCGGAAGATTGTCGCCGCTGCGCCGTTGTTCATCGGGCGCCGGTCGCCCACGCGGATATTGTAATCGCGGATCGCATGTCGGCCATCGACGCGGAACAGGCAGAACTGCCCGTCTCCATCCGCGATGAAGAAGGTCGCGCCTTCGTTGGTCGCCGTTACCAGTGCCTCCAGCGCGGGCTCCACAAACTCGCGCAGGCTGAAACTGTCCTGAAAGATGCTCGCCATGCTGAGCAGGCCCGGGCCCAGCTGATAGGTGCCGTCCGAACGCTGCCAGACAAAGCCATATTTCTCCAACGAGCCCATCAGGCGCAGGATGGTGCTCTTATAGAGGCCCGTGCTGCGCGAAATCTCCGCAAGCGTGAGCACCGGCTTTTCACGCCGGAACGAATGCAGAATTTCGAATGCGCGGTCCACCGCCGCAACGCCCGCCTTGGAATTCATGACCTCGGTCTCTTCACTGTTATCAATGTTATCGCTGTTCTATTTAGCGGAACAACGGTCCGTTCTGTCAACGGCTTTTTCGGAGGTCGTTCGACGGTCATCGTCGAGGAATAAGCACCATGTCCAGTCTGCCCAACCGTGTCCATATCAAGGAGGAGGGGCCTCGCGAAGGCTTCCAGATCGAGAAAGGCCCGATCAGCACGGAACAGAAGATCCGTCTCGTCGACGCGCTGGCCCGCACCGGGCTGGATCACATTCAGGTCACCTCCTTCGTGCATCCGCAGAAAGTGCCGGGCATGGCGGATGCGGAGGCCGTGGTGGCCGGTTTCACCCCGCAGCCCGGCGTGCACTATACCGGCCTGTGGCTCAACCAGCGCGGGCTGGAACGCGCCATCGCCACCGGGCGACTGCACATGGAAGGCAAGCTGACGCTTTATGCCTCCAACGCCTTCCTCAAGCGCAACCAGAACCGCGACCCGGCCCAGCAGCTTGCCGCCCAGCCGGAGCTGATCGCCATGTATCAGGCCCATGCCATTCCGGTGCGCACCGGCTTCGTCACTGCCGCCTTCGGCTGCAACTTCGAGGGCGATGTCCCGGTCGAGCGCGTTGTCCAGCTGGTCGCGGACATGCGCGCCATCGCGCGGGATCAGGGCGAGGAGCTGAGCCTCATCGGCCTGGGCGACACCATGGCCTGGGCCACGCCCGAGCGCATCCGGCAAGTCGTTGGCGCGGTGCAGGATGCCAATCCCGATATCGCGCTCTCGCTCCACCTGCATGACACGCGCGGGCTCGGCCTCGCCAATGCCTATGCCGGCCTGCAAATGGGCGTGGCGCATTTCGATGCCGCCGTCGCCGGCCTTGGCGGCTGCCCCTTCGCGGCCCATGCGGGCGCGGCGGGTAACATCTGCACCGAGGACTTCGTGTTCATGTGCGAAGAGATGGGTATCGCCACCGGGGTCGATCTGGAAAAGCTGATCGAGTGCGCCATCCTGGCCGAAGAGATTGTCGGCCATCCGCTGCCCGGCAAGCTGAAGACCGGCGGCAGTCTCGCCGCGCTCAGGGCAAGGCGCGCCGGCGCATGACAGGTGCATCCGTGGCCGAGGCACCGATCATGACGCCATGGTCGCGGCTCGATGCCGCGGATCGTGCCCGCCTCTCTGCCCTGCCCCGCTCGCTGGTCATCCTGCTGGAGAACATCCTCGCGCATGAGCCGGAGCTGACGCCCTGGATCGCGCTGTTCGACGGCTGGCTGGCGCAGGGCGCGCTGGAGGGAGCGGAGATTCCCTTCCGTCCCTCGCGCATCCTGCTTCAGGATACCGCCGGGGTTGCGGCGCTGGCCGATCTTGCCGCGCTGCGCGATCATCATGTGGCCAGGGGCGGCGCGCCGGAGGGCGTGGATGCCGCCATCCCCATCGATCTGGTGATCGACCATAGCGTCCGCGTCGATCATAGCGGCACGGCCGATGCGCTCGCGCGCAACCTCGCGCTGGAATATGCCCGTAACACGGAGCGTTACAGCTTCTTCAAATGGGCGCAGCACAGCTTCCCGCGGCTCAATGTGGTCCCGCCGGGGCAGGGCATCTGCCACCAGATCAATCTGGAGCAACTGAGCGAGATCGCGACGGCGCTGCCGGCCCGCCCCGAATGGACCGGCGCGCAGACGGTGATCGGCACGGACAGCCACACGACCATGGTCAACGCGCTCGGCATCCTCGGCTGGGGCGTGGGCGGGATCGAGGCGGAGATGGCGGCACTGGGCCAGCCGCTCCCCATCCCGCTGCCGCGCATCTGCCTCGTGCGCCTCAGCGGGCGGCGCCAGCCCGGCGTGATGGCCACGGACATCGCCCTGCACGTGACCGCCCGGCTGCGCGAGGCGGGCGTGGTGGACCAGATCATCGAATTTGCCGGCGACGCACTTGATGACCTGACGCTGGCCGACCGCGCGGCCATATCCAACATGTGCCCGGAATATGGCGCGACCGTCGCGCTCTTCCCGGTCGATGAGCAGACGCTCGACTATCTGGCGGCCAACGGGCGCACGTCCGATGCCCTTGCGCGCTACCGGGCCTATGCGATGGCGACCGGCCTGTGGCGCGACGCGGGGCCGGAGCGGCGCTACAGCCGCACCCTCGACATCGCGCTGGGCGATCTGGCGCCGGTCATGGCCGGGCCCAGTCGCCCGCAGCAGTTGCGCCCGCTCGCGCAGGTGCCGCTCAGCCTGCAAGAGGCGTTTCCCGATGCGCGCCTGACGTCCGATCCAGCCCGCTGCGGGGACGGCGCCATCGCGATCGCCGCGATCACGAGCTGCACGAACACCGCCAATCCGCACCTGATGATCGCCGCCGGGCTCGTTGCGCGAAAGGCGCGGGCGCGGGGACTGGCAGTGCCGGCGTGGGTCAAGACCTCGCTCGCCCCCGGATCGCGGCGCATCGCGCGGATGCTACGCCTTTCCGGCCTGCAGGACGATCTCGACGCTCTGGGGTTCCATCTCGTCGGCTTCGGCTGCACCACATGCGTCGGCAATTCGGGCGACCTCAAACCGGCGATTGCGGCGGGGCCGCATGGCGTTCCGTCCCTGCTGACAGCGCTGCTCTCGGGAAATCGAAATTTCGAAAACCGGATCCATCCCGATGTCTGCGCCAATTATCTCGCCTCGCCGCCGCTGGTCGTGGCGGGCGCGCTGGCAGGCTCTCTCGGCATCGATCTATCCGCCCAACCGATCGGCCGGGACCAAGACGGTGCCCCCGTCATGCTGGCCGACATCTGGCCAGAAGCCGCGGAAATCGCGGCAGTGGTGGCAGCAGCGGCTGACGCCATCCGCGCCGAAGAGCAGACCCCGGCACAGGACGAGGCATGGGCGCGCCTTCCCTTCGCGAAAACGGCCTGCTTTCCATGGGACGCCGGCTCCACATTTGTCCAACCGCCGCCGTTTTTCAGCGCGGATCAGGTCCGCCCGCAGGGTGACATCATCGATGCCCGCCCTCTGCTCTGGTTGGGCGACAATGTGACGACGGACCATATCTCGCCAATTTCCCGTATCCGGGCCGATTCCCCGGCCGGCCTCTATCTCCGCCAACTCGGCGTGGAGGCCGAGCGGCTCGGCGGCTATGGTGACCGACGGGCCAATCATCACGTCATGATCCGCGGCACCTTCGATAATCAGCGGCTGGACAATCAACTGACCGGAATCGCTGGCAATCATGCCCTTGCGCCGGACGGGCAACTCATGTCCGTTTTCGAGGCGGCAAGCGCCTTCGCCGCATCCGATATCCCCATGGTCGTCATCGCGGGCGACAATTATGGAACGGGTTCGGCGCGGGATTGGGCCGCGAAAGGCACCGCCCTCCTCGGCATTCGGACAGTCATCGCACGCAGCTTCGAGCGCATTCATCGCAACAACCTCATCGCCATGGGCGTCCTGCCCATCGTGCTCCCGCCAGGCGCGGCACTGCCGCCGCCCACGCCCAATCTGCGCATCAGCATATTGGGCGTAGATCGCCTCTCGCCAGAGCGGCGCACCGTCGCCGTGTGCTTCGCCGCGCCGGATGGGACGCATCTGGCGGAACTCGACGCGCAGGTGGACACGCCCTCGCCGAGCCAGATCGCGCTGCTCCGGACCGGGGGCCTCTTCGCGCGGTTCATCGCGAGCTGCCAGCGAGGCGCGGGATGTGCGCCGCTGGACGGGGATTAGCCAGCTGGGCTGCCAGGCGCGTCCATTCCTGCCCTGCGAGATCGGGCGATGAGGTTGTAAAGTCGTAAGCAGCCTTGAAGCGTGATGACGGGCGTGACCTGCTCCCCTGAAATGTCCTCGGATTGAGGTTAGCCTGTTCCCAGATGAGGAGACAGGCAGTGAAGCGATCGAGGTTCAGCGAAGAGCAGATCATCGGTATATTGAAGGAGCACGCGGCCGGACTGACGGCGGCGGAGTTGTGCC
>JAFKLU010000103.1 GCA_017304105.1 Sphingomonadales bacterium | reverse complement strand
ATCGCCCAGCGCCTGCCGGTAGAAATAGGCGGAGGAGAGCCCGGAAATGCCGCCGCCGACGATGACGAGATCATAATGCTCGCCGCTGTCGTCCGCGCTGACCTCACCGGTAAAGCCGCCGTCGCGGGCCTGATGCGCCATCTCGAACGAGCCGGGATATTGGCCGCGCAGGCCGGTGCGCAGGGGCGGATAATTGGCCGCATCGCTCGCGCGCGCGCCCGGCGCCTGCGCCGGCGCAGCCGTGCTGCCGGCGAGGAGCCCTCCGGCCGCCGCGGTCGCCGCCACTCCGCCGATGAAATCGCGCCGGGCGATCGGCCGATCGAGCCCCAGTTCCTTGTCCGACCACTCAGCCATGTTCCGCCAAAACCCCCGCGTACCTGTTCGCAGGGCCGATCTTGCCTCTTCGCGGGTCGCCAGCAAGTTGCCATTGGCGAAGGGCCCGGTGCCTCACAGGCACCGTTCGCCACAGGAATCCATACGCAAATCGAGCACTTGACGGCTTCCGGAGACCAATGGGACGTTGGCCACAAGGCACCGCCTCGAATCGGTTGGGGAAAGGGACGGCGCCAGCACAGGGATCTTCAATTTGTCGGATAACAGGCTGCTTCCTCCTCTCGCAGCGCTGCGGGCTTTCGAGGCTGTCGGGCGGCTGAGCGGCATTCGCCGGGCGGCGAAGGAGCTGGACATCGACCATGCCGTGGTGAGCCGGCACATACGCTCGCTGGAGACATGGGTCGGCACGCCCCTCGTCATCCGCAACGGGTCGGCCAATCAGCTCACCAACGACGGCGAGGCCTATTATCAGGAAATCTATTCGGCGCTGACCATCATCGCGACAGCCACCGGCAAGCTGATGCGGGCCAGCAACGAGATGTCGCTCAGTCTGTGGTGCATTCCCGGCTTCGCCTTCCTGTGGCTCGCGGACCGGCTGGGCGATTTCATCACCAGCAATCCCGAGATCAGCGTGGACTTCCGTCCGGCCGACCAGAGCCCGGATTTCCGCGCCAAGGAAGTGCATGGCGACATACGCTATCTGCGCGAATGGGAAGTGGCGGACGTCTCCCGCCTCGCGCATCGCTTCGAGTTCGCGCGGCCGGAGGTGTTTCCCGTGGCCAGCCCCGCCTGCGCCGCCCAGCTCCCGCCCATCGCAACGGCGGCGGATCTGCTCAAATGCCCGCTCCTCCACGAGGAGAACGACCTTGAGTGGGTCCACTGGCTGCAGGCGCAGGGCGTCGAGGTGGAAGGCCGCATTCCGGGCTCGCGGCTCTGGCACGCCCATCTGACGCTCAATGCGGCGCGGCAGGGCTATGGCATCGCGCTCGCCAACCGCATGCTGCTGGGCGACGATCTGGAAGCGGGCCGGCTCGTGCCGATCCGGCTGCACGAGGGCGCATTCAGGCCGGTGGCGTTCGGTGCCTACACCTTCCTCGCAAGGGAGGATCGCTGGAGCGCCCCCGTCATCGTCCGCTTCCGCCAATGGCTTCAGCGCACCGTTGCGGCCGATCAGCCGAAACACCGATGACATTTCCGGTGGTGCCAATGGCGCACCGCCCCGCTCGCCATTGGCATCTACCGGGGTCGCCCCCACCACGGCAGGCTCGGGACCGAAAGAAGTCACGGAGCATGCCGCGCATGAGCGCAAACAATCTATCAGGCTATTGGATGCCGTTCACCGCCAATCGGCAATTCAAGGCCGCGCCTCGGATGATCGTCGAGGCGGAAGGCATGTATTTTCGCAGTTCGGACGGGCGCGACGTGCTGGACGGCACGGCGGGCCTCTGGTGCAGCAATGCCGGTCACGGCAATCCGCGCATCGTCAAGGCGATCCAGACCCAGGCCGCGACCCTCGACTATGCGCCGCCCTTCCAGATGGGCACGCCCATCCAGTTCCAGCTCGCGAACCGGCTGGTCGGAATGGCGCCCGAGGGGTTCAGTCAGGTCTTCTATTGCAACTCCGGCTCGGAGGCCGTGGAGACCGCGCTCAAGATCGCCCTCGCTTATCAGCGCGCCCGTGGCGAGGGTACGCGCACGCGCCTCATCGGGCGGGAGCGCGGCTATCACGGCATTAATTTCGGCGGCATTTCGGTCGGCGGCATCGTGGGCAACCGGGCGATGTTCGGCGCGATGCTCGCGGGCGTGGACCATCTGCGCCACACGCACGATCCGGCGCGCAACCTCTTCACGAAGGGCATGCCCCTTCATGGCGCGGAGCTGGCCGATGATCTTGAGCGGATGGTCGCGCTGCATGGCGCGCACACCATCGCGGCCTGCATCGTCGAGCCGATCGCCTGCTCGACCGGCGTGCTCGTGCCGCCGCAGGGCTATCTCGAACGGCTGCGCGCCATCTGCGACCGGCATGGCATCATGCTCATCTTCGACGAGGTGATCACCGGCTTCGGCCGCGTCGGCGCGCCCTTCGCGGCACAGCGCCTTGGCGTCACGCCGGATCTCATCACCATGGCCAAGGGGCTCACCAACGGCACGGTGCCGATGGGCGGCGTGCTCGTGCGCAGCGGGATCTACGAGACCATGTGCGATGCCGCCGCGGCCGGTGCGATCGAATTGCCGCATGGCTACACCTATTCCGGCCATCCGCTCGCCTGCGCCGCCGCCATGGCGACGCTCGACGTCTATGAAGAGGACGGGCTGTTCGAGCGGGCGGCCGCAATCGAGCCCTATTGGCAGGAGGCGATCCACACGCTGCGCGATGCGCGGCACGTCGTCGACATCCGCAATCTTGGGCTGATCGCCGGCATCGAGCTCGCGCCGGGCCCGCACGGGCCGGGGTCGCGCGGCCATGAAATCTATCTGCGCTGCTGGGAAGCGGGCGTGCTGATCCGCGTGACGGGCGACATCATCGCCCTCTCGCCGCCGCTCATTGTCGAGAAGGCGCAGATCGACCGCATCGTCGAGACCGTGCGCACCATGCTGAAGGATATCGACTGATGATCATGAAGGGGGAAAAGATGATGCGACGCATGGTGGCTGCCAGCGCTCTGGCTCTTTTGGCAGCGCCCGCGCTTGCCCAGCAGGCAGGTCCGGAGACCTGCCGCAACGACGCGAAGTTCCGCGAGCAGGATTTCACGGTCGGCACCTGGGACGTCTATTCCGGCGCGGAAAAGAGCGCGGAAGTGAAGATGGAGCTGATCCTCAACGATTGCGTGATCAAGGAGACCTGGACCGTCACCAACGGCCGCCCCACGGGCAACGGCGTCGGCCTGTTCAACTATTCGCCGATGCTCAAGAACTGGGGCTATTACTGGGCGACCGACAATGGCGCGACGACGAGCTTCCGCGGCTCGCTGATCAAGCCGGGCGAGATGCGCTACGTCACCGAGCGCCCCCTGCCCGGCGGCAAGGTGCGCCTGCGTCACTGGACGCTCTACGCCATGCCGGACGGCACCATCCGGGAACTTTCGGTCGGCACCGAGGACGGCGGCAAGAGCTGGACCACGGAATATGACCTGAAATGGGTCCGCAAGAAGTGAGCGCGGCCAAGCAATGAGCGAGGGAGCCACCATGGCCACGGAGCCCCAGGGCGTTCCTGTCACAGCAGCCGAGGTCTATCCCGGCGAGCCGGAGGCCGAGCTCGGCCGCTCGCTCAAGGCCCGCCACGTCTCGATGATCGCCATAGGCGGCATCATCGGCGCCGGCCTGTTCGTCGGCAGCAGCGCGTCGATCGCCAATGCCGGGCCGGCCGTCATCCTGAGCTATGCGCTGGCCGGCTCCATCGTGCTGCTGGTCATGCGCATGCTGAGCGAGCTGGCGGTCGCCATTCCCGGCATCCAGTCCTTTCCGGAATTCTCCCGCATCGGCCTCGGCCACTGGGCCGGGTTCCTCAGCGGCTGGCTCTACTGGTATTTCTGGGTCGTCGTCGTCGCCATCGAGGCGATCGCCGGCGCGGTCATCCTGCGCAACTGGATCGACCTGCCGGTGTGGATGATCGGCGTCGCGCTGATGGGCCTGCTGACGGCGATCAACCTGATGTCCACCCGCTCCTACGGCGAATTCGAATTCTGGTTCTCCTCGCTCAAGGTCGCGGGCATCGTCGCCTTCATTGCGATTGCGGGCGCCTATGCGCTCGGCCTCACCAGCGGCACCGGTCCCACCTTCGGCAATCTGACTGCCCATGGCGGCTTCGCGCCCAATGGCGGCGCCGCCGTGCTGGCCGCCACGACGAGCGTGATCTTCGCCCTCGTCGGCGCGGAAATCGCGACGATCGCCGCCGCCGAATCCGCCGAACCGTCGCGCACCGTCGCGCGCATGACCAGCACGGTCGCGGTCCGCATCCGCATCTTCTACGTTCTCTCGGTGCTGCTCATCGTCTCGGTTGTCCCCTGGACGAAGATCGTGCCCGGCACCTCGCCCTTCGCCACCGCGCTCTCGGTCATGGGCATTCCCGGCGCCGCCACGATCATGAACGTCATCGTGCTCGTTGCCGTGCTCTCCTGCCTCAATTCCGGCCTCTACGTGACCTCGCGCGTGCTTTTCACGCTGGCTGCGCGCGGAGACGCACCGCAGGCGCTGGTCTCGGTGAACAGCCGCAAGGTGCCGGTCCGGGCGATCCTCATCGCCAGCCTGTTCAGCTATGTCGCGCTCGCCGCCTCGGTGCTCTCGCCCGAGCTCGTGTTCAGCTTCCTCGTGAACGCCTCGGGCGCCCTCATGCTGATCGTCTATCTGATGATCGCCGCATCGCAGATCAGGATGCGGCGGCATTTCGAGAAGACGGCGCCCGAGCACCTCTCGATCCGCGTCTGGCTCTTCCCCTGGCTCAGCTATGTGACGGTCGCCGCGATCTGCTTCATCCTCACCGCCATGGCAGTGACGCCCAAAGTCTCGTCCGAATTCTGGTCGAGCATCGCCATCACGCTCTTCTTCCTGGCGCTTTTCCTCATTTTCCGGCGCGGTAAGGCGTCGACGCAGGAGCCTCTCGCATGACGGACAGCGACCGCAGCCTCGGCATGCATTGCCCGATCACCCGCCGTGATTTCGTCAATGGCGCAGCGGTCGCCATCGGCGCGATCGGCGTCGCCGGGAGTGCCGGGGCGCAGGTGCTCGCCGGTGCCGGCGCGAGCGAAACCTATCCGCCCGCCAAGGTCGGCATGCGCGGCAGCCATGACGGCTCCTTCGAGTTCGCCCATCTGTTGCGCGACGGCCAGCTTCGCATCGAGGATGTCGCGGATCAGAAGGAAAGCTACGATCTCGTCATAGTGGGCGGCGGATTGAGCGGCCTTGCCGCGGCCCATTTCTATCGGAAGGCGGTCGGCCCCAAGGCGCGGATCCTGATCCTCGACAATCACGACGATTTCGGCGGCCACGCCAAGCGCAACGAATTTCTCGTCGACGGCAAGCCGGTCGTCATCAACGGCGGCACGCTGAACATCGAATCCCCCGAGCGCTACAATCGCTGGGCCGCGCAGGTGCTCGAAGACATCGGCGTCGATCTCTCGCGCTTCGTGAAGGACAATAGCGAGACGGAGAAGCTCTACGGCTCGCTCGGTCTGCAGCGGGGGCATTTCTTCGACAAGGAGACGTGGAAGGTCGACAGGCTCGTCGTGCCTGAGCCCACGCCGCCGGGTGCGCGGCGCGCCAGGGGCGGCTTCACGCCCGAGTTCCTCGCCAGGACGCCGCTCTCGCCTAAGGCGCGCGCGGACATGCTGCGCCTGCTCGATCCCGTGCAGCCGGATTATCTGGCGGGCATGAGCGTGGCCGAGAAGAAGGCGTTTCTCGCCAGGACGTCGTTCCAGGATTATTATCTCAAGACCGTGAAGATCGACCCGCAGGCCATGTGGTTCTTCATGACCATGGGGCAAGGCAGCTTCTGCGTCGGCGGCGATGCGACGCCCGCGCTGTTCGGCTGGGTTCAGGGCTATCCCGGCTTTTCCGGCCTGGGCCTGGGTGAGGTGCCGGACGGCCTGTTCGCGGACCTGCCCGGCGGCCAGCATGGCCGCCAGCGCGAGGGCAAGGGCGCCATCCACTTCCCGGACGGCAACGCGACCGTCGCGCGGCTGCTCGTCGCCTCCCTCGTGCCCGGCATTACGGCCGGCAAGACGCAGGAGGACATGGGCACGGCACGGTTCGACTATGGCAAGCTCGACCAGCCATCGAACAGCGTTCGCATCCGTCTGAGCAGCATCGTCGTCAACGTCCGCCACGATGGCGATCCGGCGACGGCGAGCGAAGCGATCGTGAGCTATGCCAATGCCGGCAAGCTCAAGTCGGTGCGCGGCAAGGCGGTGATCCTGGCCTGCTGGAACATGGCCATCCCTTATATGATGCCCGAACTGCCCGCGAAGCAGAAGGAAGCGCTGGCTTATGGCGTGAAGGGACCGCTCGTTTACACCAATGTCGTGCTGCGCAACTGGCGCGCCTTCCAGAAGCTCGGCGTGTCCAGCATCTCCTGCCCCACCATGTTCCATGACAGCGTCGCGCTCACCGAGGCCGTGAGCCTGGGTGACCTGAAACATGCGCGGTCGCCCGATGAGCCGATCGCCCTGCACCTCACCAAGATCATGACCGCGCCCGGCCTGCCGCGCCGCGATCAGCACCGCGCCGGCCGCGCGCAATTGCTGGCGACGAGCTATGAGACGTTCGAGCGCGAGACGCGCAGCCAGCTTGCAAGGCTGCTCGGCCCCGGCGGCTTCAATCCCGCGCGTGACATCGCGGCGATCACCGTCAATCGCTGGCCGCACGGCTACGCCTATACCTACAACAGCCTCTACGATCCGGTCGAATGGGTCTACTCACAGAGCAACGAGCGCCCCTGCGTGATCGGGCGGCAACCTTATGGTCTGGTGGCGATCGCCAATTCCGACGCCTCGGCCAGCCCGCATACGGACGCCGCTTTCCTGGAAGCGCATCGCGCCGTCAGCGAGATCGTGGAGCGCGAGACATATCCGTTCGTGAAGCGCACCTGACGCGCTGACGCGACCGATTGAACGAACGGCCGGCCCGTCATCCTGGGAGGATGGCGGCGCCGGTCGTTTGTGCCTCAAGAGCGCGGAAACCGGTGACTTATTGGCACCACGGTGGCTGCTCTTGGCCCCTTCCGAGGAGGCGGGCGGTCACGCCATGTGCAGCCTGCAACATAACGACGAGGCCTCGCTTGGGGAGGCCTGCGACAGGGAGGGACGCAAGCATGCGACCGCGGCGAGCGCCGCCGTCGCATGTGGACGGGCGTCTCGCAAGACAGACGAAAGAGGGGCATCGCATGAGAACTAAGATTGTCACCAGCAGCATCGCGCTCGCCGCGGCTATGCTCGCGGCCATTCCGGCCCAGGCGCAAACGCCGCAGGAAGAGCCGCAAGCATCCGAGGGCGCGGTTCCACAGGATCAGATCATCGTCACCGGCACGCGCCGCGCCAACCGCTCGGTGCTGGAGTCCACCGCACCGATCGATGTGCTCTCGCAGAACGACCTTCAGTCGCAATCCTCGGGCGACATGAACAACATCCTGCGTAGCCTGATTCCATCCTTCAACGTCGGCCGGTTCGTCGGCATCAACTCGGACGGCTCGGGCTTCGTTCGCCCGCCGACGCTCCGCGGCCTGCCGCCGGATCAGATCCTCGTCCTCGTCAACGGCAAGCGCCGCCACCGCTCGGCACTGGTGCAGCTCAACGGCGGCGCCCTGGCCGGCGGCGCGCAGGGGCCGGACGTCTCGCAGATTCCGACCATCGCGATTGAGCGCATCGAAGTGCTGCGTGACGGCGCCTCGGCCCAATATGGTTCGGACGCGATCGCGGGCGTGATCAACTATAATCTGCGAACGTCCGATAGCGGGATCGACGTCCGCACGCGCTACGGCAAATATTATGAGGGCGACGGCGAGAATTATCAGGCCGCGATGAACATCGGCATGCCGCTCGGCGAGAACGGCTTCATGAACGTCTCGGGCGAGTTCCTCGACGCGGGCTATACCAGCCGCGGTGGCCAGCGCATCGGCGCCCAGGCGGTGCAGCTGAGCCGGCCCGATCTCGTCACTGCCGATCCGGTGCAGAAGATCGGCGATCCCAAGGTCCGTTCCTACCGCCTGTTCTTCAACGCGGGCATGAAGCTTTCCGACCAGTCGGAAATCTATCTGTTCGGCAACTACGGTCTGAGCCGTCAGATCTTCCAGTTCAACTATCGCCAGCCGGTCAATGCCACGGGACCGAACAAGACCAACACCGGCACCGCGACCTATTCGCGCTCCAGCGTCTACAATACCATCTATCTCGATCAGCTCCCCAATGGCACCTGGGACGCCAATGGGCGCACCTTCAGCTTCCTGTCCGTCTATCCCAACGGCTTCACGCCGATGTTCAAGGGCAAGGTAGTCGATACGGCGCTGACCGGCGGCTACAAGGGCGAGTTCGACAACGGCATCACCTGGGACGTGAGCGCCAGCTACGGCCAGAGCCGCGTTGAATATACGATGGGCAATTCGCTCAACGCCTCGCTCGGCCCGGACTCGCCGACGGACTTCTACATGGGCGCGCTGGAGCAGCGCGAGACCAACTTCAACGCGGACTTCTCCTATCCGTGGGAAGTCGGTTTCGCCTCGCCGATCAACATCGCGGTCGGCGCCGAGCATCGCACCGAATCCTATGAGATCGGCCTGGGAGACTATGGCTCCTACGCGGCCGGCCCCTATACGGTGCAGGTGCTGAGCAACGGCACGACCGTGACGCAGGCGCCCGGCACCAGCGGCTTCCCCGGCTATTCGCCGAATTTCGTCGTGAACAATTCGCGGCGCAACTATGCCGGCTATGTCGATATCGAAACCGATCCGGTGAAGGGGTTCACCATCGGCCTCGCCGGCCGCTACGAGCATTTCTCGGACTTCGGCAGCACCGCCAACGGCAAGATTTCGGCGCGTTACGAGATCATTCCGGCACTGGCCGTGCGCGGCGCGGCAAGCACCGGCTTCCGCGCACCGACCCCCGGCCAGCTCTTCACCACGGCGGGCATCACCGGCTTCGTCGGCGCCAACCCGACCGACAACCTGACCCTGCCGGCGAGCAACCCGGCGGCCATCGCCTTCGGCTCCGTGCCGTTGGTGCCGGAGAAGTCGACCAATTTCTCCGGCGGCGCCGTCATCACCCCCGGCGGCGGCTTCAGCCTCACGGTCGACTATTACAACATCACCGTGCGCGATCGCATGGGTCTGGCCAGCTACATCCCGATCACCACGGATGTACAGCGCCAGACACTGAAAGCCGCCGGCCTCTCCAACTGGGCGACCGTGGGCCAGGTGCGCTACTTCGCCAACGGCTTCAAGACGCGCACCCAGGGCCTGGACGTGACCGCGAGCCACCGCGCCAACACCGGCATCGGCCTGTTCGAGACCACCCTGGCCGTCAACTACAACAAGACCAAGGTGCTGAGCCGCAACACCCGCATCGTGAACGATACGCGCCTCGCCAATATCGAGGAGGGCCTGCCGAAATGGCGCGCGACCATCACGGAGAACTGGTCGCTCGGCAAGATCGGGGTCACGGCGCGCGGCTATTATTACGGCAGCTTCACCAGCGCGGCGCTGCCGGCCGATGGCGGCAATCTCAAGGTCGGTCAGGAGTTCGTTGCTGATCTCGAGGTGCGCTACGAGATCAACGACAATTTCAGCCTTGGCATCGGTGCGGAGAATCTCTTGGACAATTATCCGGACAAGAACATCCGTTCGAAGGGCCTGCCCAACTCCAACTGGTATGAATCCACACAGGCGGCCGTTGATGGCGCCCGTTACATCGACAGCTCGCCCTTCGGCTATAATGGCGGCTTCTGGTATGTCCGCCTGAACGCAAAATTCTGAAGCTCAAAGGCTTCAGGCACTAAGCGAGCGCAAGCTTGGAGGCGGTCCCCGACAGGTTCGTGGGGCCGCCTCGTCATTCGTACCTTCGCCTTCCGGGGACTATGTCGATCGCGCTGCATAAAGGCGTGTTCGCTACCCGCAAGGCCAGCCGCAGCCGTCGTCAGAGCTATCCTCGGGGTCTTGGCGACCTTGCTTCGCGCGCAGGTACTGCCGCTCCAGAATCACCCCTTCTGGCGCGCCTTGTCGACGGCTTCCTTGAGCGTGCCGTAGCCCACCTGGCCGTTGAACACCTCGTCCCCGACCACGAACAGGGGCGTGCCCTCGGCGCCAAGGGCCTGCGCGAGGCGGATATTGGCCATCAGCGTGGCATCCGTGCCCTCATCCTTGAGCGCCGCCTTGGCCTTCGCCGGGTCGAGGCCCGCCTTGCCGGCCGCCTTGACGACGCTCTCCGGTTCGACGTTGCCGGCGGCATACATGGCCTCGTGGAAGGACATGTAGCGGCCCGCCTCCGCGGCCAGCAGGCTTACCTTGGCGGCGCCGACGCTGCCCTGCGTAATGACCGGCAGTTCGCGATAGACGATGCGCAGATCCGGATTTTCGCGCACCAGCCGCTGCAGATCCGGCAGCGAGGCACGGCAATAGCCGCAGGCATAGTCCATGAAGGCGACGAGCGTCACCTTGGGCGACTGCGCCCCTTCCCATGCGCCCTTATAGGGCGTCTCGAGCGCGCTGCGATGTTCCTCGATCTTGCTGGCGACCTGCTTCGCCTTCAGCCGGTCGATCGCCTCGGGGATGATCTCGGGATGCTCCAATATATAGTCGCGCACCACCGCCTCGATCGCGGCGCGATCGGCCGACGCGACCGACGCCGGCTGGGTGCCGGCGGCATAGGCGACCGCCGCGCCGCCCAGGCCGAGCGCAACGATCAGCGGGGCGAGCCACCGGCGGCGGCGTGCGCCCGTCGGCGCGGCGAGCGCGGACAGG
>JAFKLU010000052.1 GCA_017304105.1 Sphingomonadales bacterium | reverse complement strand
AAGATGGTTCGGCCCGTGAGGGTGAGCGCATCGCCAAGCTGCTCGCCCGCGCCGGCGTCGCCTCGCGCCGGGACATCGAGAAGATGATCGCCGAGGGCCGCATCGCGCTCAATGGCGAAATCGTCGCCACGCCCGCGACCCTGCTGGGCTCGCTGCGCGGCGTCACGGTCGATGGAAAGCCGGTCAAGGAGCCGAGCCCGGCCCGGCTGTTCCTGTTCCACAAGCCCGCCGGCCTGCTAACCACCGCCAAGGATCCCGCCGGCCGCCCGACCATCTATGACCGCCTGCCCGCCGACATGCCGCGCGTGATGCCGGTGGGGCGGCTCGATCTCAACACCGAAGGGCTGCTGCTGCTTACGACCGATGGCGAGCTCAAGCGCCAGCTGGAGCTGCCCTCGACCGGCGTCGAGCGCACATACCGCGCGCGCGCCTTCGGCGAGGTGAGCCAGGACCAGCTGGAGGAGTTGATCGAAGGCGTCGAGATTGACGGCATGCGCTATGGCAAGATCGACGCCAATCTGGAGCGCCGCACCGGGCGCAACCAGTGGGTCGAGATGACCCTCACCGAAGGCAAGAACCGGGAGGTGCGCCGCGTGCTGGAGCATCTCGGTCTCAAGGTGAGCCGCCTTATCCGCACGCGCTATGGCCCCTTCGTGCTGGGCGATTCGCAGCCCGGTGAGCTGGTCGAAGTGCGGCAGGTCGATCTCATCAAGTTCCGCAAGACGCTGAAGCCGGGTGTGAAATGAGGATCATTTCCGGGCAATGGCGCGGGCGGCCGCTGGTCGCACCGAAGGGCGACGCGACGCGGCCGACCGGCGATCGCACGCGCGAGACCCTGTTCTCGATGCTGACCAGCCGGCTGGGATCGTTCGAAGGACTGGCGGTGGGGGACTTCTTCGCCGGATCGGGCGCACTGGGACTGGAAGCGCTGTCGCGCGGTGCCGGCTCCTGTCTGTTCGTCGACCGGGACCGGGAGGCGGTCGCGGCGATCCGCGCCAATGCCGCCAAGCTCGGCCTCGCGCGGCCGGACATTCGCCACGCTCGGCCCCGCCGCCGCGCCGCTCGACGTCATCTTCATGGACCCGCCCTATGCCACCGGCGCCGGCGCGGTGGCGCTCGACAAGCTGGGCCGCCTTGGCTGGGTGGGCGCTGGAAGCTGGATCAGCATCGAAACCGAGCGATCCGAGCAGATCGACGTCAAAGGGTTCGTGATCGACGCCGAGCGCGTGGTCGGCAAGGCTAAGCTCTGGCTGTTGCGCGCTGAATAATGAAAGAGGCGCCGGGAAGCTCTCCCGGCGCCTCTCCTTGGAGAAAATCGGACCCCGATCAGCCCGCGCTGCCCTCACCGCGATTGCGGCATGCATCCTTCACCGTCCTGGAGCAAAGCGGATATTCGGCCGGTGGCGTCGGTGCCGCCTGAACCACCGGGGATGGGGGAGACATCTGCACCTGTGCGGGCGCCGGGCCGCTCGGCGCGGCATTATAGGCCGAGGGTGGCGGCGCCGGCGACGCGGGAACAGCGGAGGCATCCGGCGGCGCAGGCGTGGTTGCGGGCGGGACCGGCGGCACGCCGTCCAGCGGTGCGCTGTCGCTGGAAGGCGGCTGGGTCGCGACCGGTGGATCGGCGGCCGGCGGCATCTGCGTGTCCTGCGCGTGAGCAGCAAAGGCCAGAGCCGAGGCGCTCAGGGCCGTGACGATCAGTGGGATACGCATGAGGTCATCCTTCCTTGTCATGCACGTGATTCCGCCATGAAACGACCCGTGACGAACCCCGTTCCACCGCCTGCCCTGCGGGAGCGGCGGCACACCGCGCGCGCCACAGGATATCCCGCAACCTCTTGCGCGATGCCCGTCTGTTCCCTAGCTGTTCGCCTGTGACCGTCCCTGCCCCCTCCCCAAATGATCCGCCCTATCTCCAAGGCCTGAACACGCCCCAACGCGAGGCTGTGCTGACCACGGAGGGGCCGGTGCTGGTGCTGGCAGGCGCGGGCACAGGGAAGACCGCCGCGCTCACCGCCCGCCTCGCCCATCTGGTCGCCACGCGGCGCGCCTATCCCTCCGAGATCCTCTCAGTCACCTTTACCAACAAGGCCGCGCGCGAGATGCGCGAGCGCGTGGGGCGCATGATCGGCCCCGCTGTGGAGGGGATGCCCTGGCTCGGCACCTTCCACGCGATCTGTGCGCGGATGCTGCGCCGCCACGCGGAGCTGGTCGGCCTGCAATCCAATTTCACCATCCTCGACACCGACGATCAGCTCCGCCTGATGAAGCAGATCATCCAGGCGGCGGACATCGACGAGAAGCGCTGGACAGCCCGCGCACTCGCCGCGCTCATCGACAAATGGAAGAACAAGGGCCTCACCCCCGCCGAGGTGGACGCGGGCGAGAGCGAGGCCTTCGCCCATGGCAAGGGGGCGGAGATTTATGCGCAATATCAGCAGCGCCTGCGCGACGTGAACGCCTGCGAC